>SIAL01000137.1 GCA_009691815.1 Gemmataceae bacterium
AACCCCAAGAATAAAGGTGTCCGCTGGGTAATGGTTTGGCTAACCGATGCCAAGGATCCCAAAGTCAAGTTGCCTGTCCATCCTAGCCTAGAAAAGGCTGTCAGCAATGATGTGGTACTCGATCAACCCTGCTGTAAATTCGAACCCCATGTTGTGGGAATCCGAGAGGGCCAGACCCTTGTTACCAAAAATAGCTCCCCTATCACGCACAATGTGAGCATCATCAGCACCGGCAAAAATCCAAACTCCAATCAAATCGTTCCCTCTAGCAAAGAGGTCAGGATTACCGATTGGTTCCAGGGCCGCACCCCCAGTCGTATCGAATGTACCATTCACCCATGGATGGGTGCTTATGTTTGGACATTCTCGCACCCCTACTTTGCGGTGACCAATGAAGAGGGGAAGTTTACCTTGAAGAACGCTCCCGCCGGAGATTTCAACCTTGTGACTTGGCAGGAAGAAACCGGTTTCGTTCAGGGCGGCCGAGTGGGCATCCCGGTCAAAATTAAAGCGGGAGCCACCACCGAAGTCACCATCGACCTAAAACCCGGCAAATAAAGCCCAACGGTTTCTAAACAAAGAAAAAGCCCCTGAAATCTCAGGGGCTTTTTCTTTGTTTATTCAGTTCCGACACCGTTCAAGGACCACACTGGCTCGGCTGGGGCCTAACTTTCTGAAATGTCCTAGAAGGAATGTGCCTGGGATTTTTTGAGGGCTGCCGCCACAAAGGCGTTGAATAGCGGGTGACTGGCGGTGGGTTTGGATTTGAATTCGGGATGAAATTGGACGGCCAAAAACCATGGATGGGAAGGGATTTCCACGATCTCCACCAACTTGGAATCGGGGCTTAGGCCGGTAAATACCATCCCCAACTTTTGAAAGGACTCCCGATAGTGGTTATTGAATTCGTAACGATGGCGGTGGCGTTCTTGAATGAGATCCTTGCCATAGGATTCTGCGGCAAGGGAACTGTCCTTAAGCGAGCAGGGATAGTTACCCAGACGCATGGTGCCCCCCAAATTGGTAATGGCATGTTGGGCATCCAACAAACAGACGACCGGGTGCGAAGAATCAGGGTCGATTTCGGTGGAATGAGCGCGATCCAACTTGGCCACATTCCGGGCAAACTCGATCACCGCACATTGTAACCCCAAGCAAATCCCAAAGAAGGGAATTCCCTTTTCGCGGGCATAACGGATGGCTTCGACTTTGCCGCTAATGCCGCGATAGCCGAATCCGCCTGGAACAAGAATGCCGTCCAACCCGGCCAAGGCGGATTCGTTGGAATTGTTTTCCAAATCTTCGGCTTCGATTTTACGCACTAAAATTCGGGTGGAATTGGCAATTCCCGCATGATCGAGGGCTTCATAGATCGATTTGTAGGCATCCTTGTATTGGATGTATTTTCCCACCACACCGATACTTACCTCGTGGCGGGGGTTGCGCAATCGATGCAGCATTTCATGCCATTCGGACAGGTCGAGTGGCCTAGCTTTAGTAAGCCCCAGTTTTTGCACGATGAGTTCATCGAGTTTGTTTTCATTTAAACTAATCGGGACTTCGTAAATGGAGAATTCTTTATCTCGCTCTTCAATCACCGCATCGGTTTGGACATTGCAGAAAAGGGCGATTTTCTCCTTCATCCCGGGGGTCATTTCCCTTTCGGTGCGGCAAATTAAAATATCGGGTTGGATACCAATTTGGCGCAATTGCCCCACACTATGTTGTGTCGGTTTGGTCTTTGCTTCGCCCGCCGCCTTTAAGTACGGGATCAGGGTCAGGTGCATATACAGGCAGTTTTGCTTACCCACATCCAAGGCAAATTGGCGGATCGCCTCAAGGAACGGTAGTCCCTCAATATCGCCCACGGTTCCGCCAATTTCCGTAATGACAATATCCACATCCTCCGAGGCTACCAATTTGATGGCCTCTTTGATTTCATCGGTAACATGGGGAATCACCTGAACCGTTTGGCCTAGGTACTCTCCTTTGCGTTCCTTTTGGATGACCTTTAGGTAAATGCGTCCAGTGGTGAAATTGCAATCTCGATTGAGCGGAACGGTGGTAAATCGTTCATAATGGCCAAGGTCAAGGTCCGTTTCCGCCCCATCGTCAAGGACATAGACCTCGCCATGTTGGTACGGACTCATGGTGCCGGGATCGACATTGATGTAGGGGTCGAATTTTTGGATTCGAACCCGAAGGCCCCGTTTCTCCAAAAGGAGACCAACCGAGGCACTGGTTAGCCCCTTTCCCAGAGAACTTACCACGCCACCAGTCACGAAAATGTGTTTTGCCATAAAAGACATTTTCACAATTTGCGGGAACCTCGGCTAGGGCCAGAACCAAAGGTCGCAAACTATAAAGCCGATTCCCTTCCACAAACTCGGAAAATTTTGGGGGACAAAGGGACTAGGCGGCCTTGGAAACCGCGTTTTCTTGGGCATTTTTACAGAAATCGACAAAAGCCTTATATTCTTCCGGGGTGTCGATCCCAAGGCCCTTATGGACGACTTTTCCCACCATTAGGGGGATTCCATGGGCCAAGACCCGTAATTGCTCAAGCTTTTCGGCCTTTTCTAGGGGATGGGGAGCCATTTTGCCGACCCCAAGCAAAAAGTCCTTCCGATAGCCATATAAGCCTAGATGTTGCCATGCGAGGGCAGGATCCGTTCCAAAGGTCACAACACCATCCCTGTAATACGGAATCGGGCTGCGGCTAAAGTAAAGGGCTCGGCCATTTTCATCCATTACCACCTTGACACAATTGGGATTGCGGTAGGCTTCTTCGCTTTGAATGGGCGTTGCCAAGGTCGCCATCGGCGAATGAGGATTTTTTTCAAGGAGGTCAAACAAAAGGTCTAGCGAAGCTGGATCGATTTGGGGCTCATCCCCCTGAAGGTTGACAATAAGGTCGCAGTCAATCGCCGAAGCCACCTCGGCTACCCGGTCCGTCCCGGAGGGGTGATCGGCGCGGGTCATACGCGCTTCGGCCCCAAAACTCCGCGCCGCCGCCATTATCCGCTCATCATCGGTGGCAATGACCACCCTGTCCGCCCGTTTGGAACGGCAGGCAACTTCATAAACATGCTGAATCAGGTATTTTCCGGTATCCTTTAGGAGGGGCTTCTCGGGCAAGCGTAACGATGCAAGCCTAGCAGGAATCACGATTAATCGGTTCAAGGCGGACCTCCCATTCTTGATCCCTATTGGACCCCCATTTAGCCATCCGGTGCAAGACGAATGCCAAATACCCCTTTTTCAGAAACTTCTCACCTGCCCATTTTGGACACTTTGGTGATAATGGCCCATCCCGACGATGCCGAGATCAGTGTCGGGGGAACGCTTTTGGCCCTCAAAGCTGCCGGGCAAAAAGTCGGCGTCCTTGACCTGACCAATGGTGAGCCAACCCCTTACGGGACCCCCGAAATTCGCGCCAGCGAAACGGCAAAGGCAACCCAAATCCTTGGGCTCGATTTTCGGGGCAACTTGGGCCTCCCCAATCGTTCCCTAACCGCCACATTGGAAGCAAGAGGGGCTTTGGCAGGCTGGATCCGACTTTTGAAACCCACTCTAATAATCACCCATTGCCCCGAAGATTCTCATCCTGATCATGTTGCAGCATCCGCCATGGTGGATGCTGCCCGCTTTTGGGCCAAACTCTCCAAAACCGATTTACCCGGCACCCCCCACCACCCTTCCCTTGTCCTTTATGCCCCAAGCATTCATTTGCGGCGAGTGGCAGAACCCGATGTGGTCATTGACATTAGCCCTCATTTCGAGACAAAAATGGCCGCCTGCTTGGCGTACCACTCTCAATTGGTCCAAGGGCGCTCCGATGGTGGGCCGTTGGCCGATATTGAAACCCAAGCTCGGTTCTGGGGCTGGTCCATCCAAGCCCGTTACGGGGAAGCTTTATTTTCTCGGGAGGTTTTAGGGCTTAGCCACCCAGGCCTATTAACCAATTTGGGCCAACCGCCCCAACCCAAGGTTTTGTAAAAATGGGGCATTTGTGCTGATTCCAATGCTCGTTTTCTTTTCGGAATGGCCTCGCAAGGTCCGATAACCACCCTGCCAAGCCGACTCTATGAAAAGGAACTGTTTTTCACGCTTGGGGGGATAGGCTTTGAAATCGGCCATGGCCGAATTCCTGAAGCATTTGGCTTTAGAGCGCAATTTCTCCGCCTACACGGTGAAATCCTATCGCGAAGACATGACCCAAGCTATCGATTATCTTCAGGCCCAACATGGCCCCAAAATCACCGTAGCGGACCTGCGGCCACGGATCTTGCGCAATTGGTTGGCCTGGCTTCACGAACAGGGATACGCCCGGTCAACAATCGCCAGGCGCCTTGCCTCGCTTCGTTCTTGGTGTCGGTTTTTGCGAAGACAAGGAAAACTGGATCACGATCCCGCCGCGGGCTTGCGGGGTCCGCGCAAAGAGAAAGCCCTACCCCATTTTTTGCCCGCGGAGGGAATTCAAAAGATGTTGGCGATCCCCCAAGGGGATACACCTCTCAGTAGGCGAGACCGTGCCCTTCTGGAAACGGCGTATTCGGCCGGAGTCCGCGTGGCCGAACTTGTTGGCCTAAACCTCGAAGACCTAGACCTTGAGGAAGCCTGTGCCACGGTTCGGGGCAAAGGCCGCCGCGAACGCATTGTATTTCTTGGCCCCCAATCCCTCGAATCTATCCATGCCTGGATGCCTGATCGTGATACCATGGCCAAAGCCCAAGCGGCCCAAGCGCTATTCCTAAACAAAAATGGAACCAGATTGTCAGTGCGAAGCGTCGGCCGCATTTTGTCAAAATATGTAGGTCCTGCCGGGCTCGATCCCTCCGCATCGCCCCACTCCCTGCGACACAGTTTTGCCACCCATCTGCTCAATCAGGGTGCCGACATTCGCGGGGTCCAAGAGTTGTTGGGACATAAGAGTCTTGCCACCACCCAAATTTACACCCACCTTAGCACCACCAAACTTCGAGATCATTACACCAAGGCCCACCCCCGGGCCTGAACCAGTTCAACACGGTCAATGGAGGCCATCATGTTTCGAATAATTCCCGTTTTGCTGACACTTTTCCTCCAGGTTGGACTCGGCCATGGCCAAGGCGAATTACGGTTTATTGAGGATTACAAACTGGCCCGTGGCGAATCGTTGGAAATGCACAAGCCTTTGTTTATTTTGATCTCAAGCCCGGATTGTCAATGGTGTCAAAAACTGAAGAAAGAAACCTTTGCCGACCCGGCCATTCTGGAACGCTTCAACAAGCATTGGATCATTTCCGACATAAGCGCTCTGGCAAACCGGGCTGTGACTGAATCGCTAAAAATCCGAAGTGTGCCTACCATGGTATTTGCCTCCCCCGAGGGCAAAGTAATCCTAAGCGTGGAAGGGTTCCAAAATTCCCAAGCCTTAGCAGCCCAACTCGACCGGGCCCGTTTCCAATGGGAAAACGAATCCGACGCTTTGCTGGTCCTTTTTCAGGAAGCCATTGGCAAGTTAAGGCAAAAGGACACCGTTGGTGCCGAGATCCTTTTAGCGCGTGTTTTAGAAAACCCGAACGATTCGGCTATTCGCCAAGAAGCAAGCTACTTGGCAGATCTCCTTCGCCGTAACACCGACCCGGCCAGCATATTAACCATCCCCGACGCGACTCTCCAGGACATCCTTGCCAAGCACAAAATTCAAGGGTCGGAAGCCCCTGGGGCTCTGATGTCCAGGGCCACCACAAAGCCATCGATCAGCGCCAACCTTGCCGATATACTTCGCTCGGCCAAAGAGGATTTGTCACGGAAGCAGATCGCCAATGCCCTTGAAAAACTTGATTGGGTTTCCCAACAGCAAGCGCAAGGTAATGAAAGCGTCGAGGCGAAAAAACTCCTAAAGGACCTGCAAACAAGCCCGGAGTCCCTTCGCTTTGCCGCGGAACAACTTCAGGACAAATGGGCACAGACCCTTTTGCTCTTGGCGGAAACCAATCTTGCCGCGGGCGAACCCCAACAGGCGATTAACGCGTTTGAACAAATTTTACGCATCAGCCCAAACTCACGACCCGGTGAAATCGCGGAATCTCGAATTGCCCAACTCAAAGGTCAACCTCTAAAACCCATTGGGAAATAATACTCAGAGGGCAGGGAGAAGAAAACGAGGGTATACACACTCAAAAAATGGGCTGGCCCAATTTCTTAAGTATCTCTGCATGGATGCCTGCACACGAACTGACCAGCCCTTTGTCTTGAAGGTTTCCCGGGCGACCAAACTCTAGGGGGTTACCAAGGGAATCCGTGGCCAATCCCCCGGCCTCGGTGACCAAAATCACCCCGGCACATAAATCCCAATCGCGGTAAGTAGGGTAATCATTGAGGTAAATGTCCGCCTCACCCCGAGCGACCTGCGCTAGTTTCACACCCGCAGAATAACTTTCGAGAAATCCCCCCACCCCCAATTTAGCGGCAAGAGGTCCCGGTTCGGACGGGTTTTGCGTGTGGCTTCGGGCAAAAATCGCTTGGGAAATAAGTGTTGTGGGTTTTGCCTGGCAGCGGGTTTTTGGTCCTTTACCCGTTTGGGTCCAACACCCTTGACCCAATTGCGCATAGGTATGCCGACCCAATGCCGGTTCGGTGACAACCCCGGCCACCACCATACCCTTGATGCAAAACCCAATCATGACTGAGAATTCACCGTTTTTCCGGGCAAAACCCCGGGTGCCGTCAATCGGATCAACCACCCACAGGCGGTCGCCTTGGCGCTTTGCCTGATGAATCGCTTTGGTATCTTCCTCGGCGGCAAATGCGTCGTCGGGAAATTCCCTCATGAGATATCCCAAAATGACCTCTTGGGACATCAGGTCCGTTTGGGTCGTGATACTGGCCTGAGCCTTGGGGTCAGCCTCACGAACCTCATAGGCCTTTAGGATCAACTCCGATGCCAAGGTGGCTGCATGAATGGCGGCTTTTAACTCGGTTGAATACGCAATCATAAAATCCCTTACTTGACATTTCCACTAAACCCAACTGCATCGGCCTGAGCATCCTCTTGGTCAAGGGGTCCCCGCCGAAATACTGTTCGGTATTGAACCACCAAAGGTTTTTCGATGGTGGCATCCGTCACAAAGTAACAACCAAACCGGCCATATTCTCTTTCCGAGAAGCGACTTTCGCCAGGATTTCTAGGGTGGTTGATATAGGTTGCGCTGTAACGGTTTCCGTTGGCCGAAAATTGCATCGAATTCCAAGCAAGGTTGATATGATCTTTTCGCTCGGGCCAATTGCGGGTAGCCCCGGGTGCATCCGTCCCGGAGGGCCGAACAAAAACCGTCTCTTTGCTCGTTTTGGAGGCCACCTCATCCGCGGCACGAAAATGAAATCCCGCATGTTGAGGATCTCCATCTACCTTGATGGTGCCTTGCACCGGAGTAACCCTGGAAGCAAAATCCACCACCAAGGCTTTTCCCGCCCGAATGGCGGTGAACTGTCGCTCCTCCATTGCGAAGAGGTCGTCCTTTTTTCCATACCAACCTACCGGCAAGGTAACCCTTGCGGCCAATGGCCCGACTTCTTCCACCCCCGGACCGGTTAAGTTTAAGTGAACCCCATCCTTGCAATGCCAAGTATCCACCACCCCGGCGGAGTAAGTGGTTTTCATAAATCCATAAAAAAGACCCCTATGATGAGGAAATTTCCCCCCGGCCCCTTTGGAAATAAGGGTGTCCCCTTCAGGATCGTACACATGGGTAAAGGTCTTAAATGTGGCCTCTTTACTGGCCGGGGTGCTTGGGTCATAGGGTTCACAAAACACCGCTATAATCGGTCCCATTTTGTCCGAAAGTTTCCGCAGGCTTTTCCAATCCCCGTCAAACACAAAAGGAGAGGCCATTTTGGTGGCACTCGGATGAAAGCTCACTTTATTTCCTCTGGGAGCTTGAGTAAATAGAGCAACCCAATCTTGCGCCTTTCCGGAAAGCGACCCGGCAAAAACTTGAAAGGATCCGATGTTTTTATCGTTTTCAAGGACTTGGCCCGACAATCCCTTTTTCCATTGGGAATGAAATACCGCATTGCCGGATAGGGGTCTTTCAAGCAATTGGGCACTGGTAAGCCCCTTTCCCAAACCGTTAAGCGTTACCTCAACACTTAAATCGCGCTGCCCTGCCAACAAATAAAGAAGCGAACACAAAGAAATCATTACTCTCTCCTTAAAATAGGTTTGAAAATGGTTACCGAGGCCCCGTTAGGCCCTTGAATTCGTCCGTTCGAAAAGGAGAAGCGGGCAAGCCATCCCTGTTCCACAAGTTGCCCACAGGAAAATTGGCCCAGCCATAACGGACCGCTACCGGCTCCGTTATTCCCTCGGCGGTAATGATTACCCTGTTGCCTTCGATTTTGGCTTGGGCGTTGATAAATTTCTTATC
>SIAL01000138.1 GCA_009691815.1 Gemmataceae bacterium
AGGATATTGAAATAAGTATTTTGGCACACAAAATGTTCTTTAGATTTATATTGCGTATCCTGAAGGTTTCAAAGGATATCAACCAGAATTTACATTTACAGCTAGCAGGTGTTCGCTAGGCATTGCCTTGTCATTACACCCTTGATTTGCCAATTACGCGGGCGTCCGATGGGTTCCTACAGAAAACGACAACTTTGATCCCATAAAAAGCTATTGCGCAACCGAATGCGGCCACTTCCGGCGACAGGGCCTTGGAACGGGAAATACCGGCCCGGTACCTGACTTCCCCCGTGAAGTGTCCAAAGGAGAAGGCACAATCCGTGTGTCGTTCTTGATTTTGGGCCGAAGCATTTTCCCTGTTGCATCATTTGTCCATCACTGACGCATCCTGGATAAAAAACAGAACAACGCAGAATCCATCACGGACCATTCCGGGGCGTAATTTTTAACCGTGGGTTACGACCAACCCCCAACCGGCAATGGTTTTCCCCGATCCATACATCCCGCCTGTTGGTTTCCCCTGGATTGCGAAACAACCCCCAACCGGCAATGGTTTTCCCCGATCCATACATCCCGTTCAAACAACTTTTGCTTATTGGTGGGATTATTAGCATACCGAAACCATTTTTCGCTGGGCGAAAGAGTATCTTTTTTCCAAGATGATGATGTCGGTTCCCTCCTTCCCTTTTTGGGGTACTCCCATGCCAAGACCGTTCCTTTCTCTCCCGGCGTTGCTTGTTTTTTCCTTGGGCCTTGTCGGTGCCGAACCGGTAGGCACAGAATTCCAATCGCTCTTTGATGGCAGGTCTCTTGATGGCTGGAAACATGCCGGCAATTGGTTCATTGAAGAAGGCGTTCTTACCCGCAAGGGCAAGGGTGGCGACATTCGCTTTGAGAAGTTCAAGGTCCCTGATGACTTTGAACTCGCCTTCGAGTGGAAGGTGGCTAAAGGATCCAACTCGGGCGTTTACTATCGTCCCGGGCAATATGAATACCAAATCCTCGACAACAAGGTGCATAGCGATGGCAAGAACCCTCGGACCAGCGCCGCTAGTGTCTATTTCTGTATGCCTCCCGCCAAAGACGCCACCAAGCCGGTTGGCGAATGGAACATTGGCCGCATTGTGTGCAAGGGTTCCGTCATTCAACATTGGCTCAACGGGGAAAAAGTCATTGACTTTGACTACACCGATCCCAAATGGGCCTTCGAGGTGGAGCTCTTGAAGATCCGTGGAGCCAAGCTGGCCGATCGGGGCGCGAACCTAAACTTGCAGGATCATGGAGACCCGGTTTGGTATCGCAATATCAAAATCCGCTCGATTGGGGCCGAGGAAAAAGTGGAGCAGACCGAGGTGACCCCAGCAACCGTTCCAGAAAACATCCTAAAGGGTGAAAAGGCCTACCTAGAAGCGGGCAAAAAGAAGAGCAAGTAGGATCCTTGATAAGGGGGGAACCGGGAAACGGCTCCCTCCCCCAAAAGGCTACTATTGTCCAAAAGGCTGCCATGGTCCCTTTTGTCGTCGCGCCCCTGTTCTATTAGCCCCTGAGTCCGGAAATGGAAATCTGGGCACTTTGGATGGGACTTTCTCCCCCACGAACCGCATTTCTTTCCCACTATTTTCCCGATAACCGTTACTGTCGCTCAAGTCGTTACTACCGGACCGCCGAAGACAGGGTTGGAAGGGCCATTCCGACTACCCCGCCCATGGAGGGTTTGGGGGTGGTAAGCGTTCGAGGTTGGGATGGCAAGCGAGGAAGGGAGACCGATATGAAACGAGCGCGGTCTTTGGCGATGTGGACTCTTATGAGTCTGGCACCGTTTGGACTGTCCGGCTGTATTCCGTATTCGTTGGCATTCTTGCCGGCGTTGACGGTTCAGCCATGGGTTACAGACCGGATGGAAGAGAAATTCAGCAAAACAAGCGATCACAAGACGCCGATCCTCCCGCCGATTCGGCAGGGGTTTGCGCCGCCGACTTGTGAAGACCCGCCCGATGAGGCTCAGGTAATCCGAGCCATGCCTAGGCTGGCCCGTGGCGTACCCTATTTCTACGAAGAGTTCCGAGACGATATCCAGATCGTAACCGAGCGCATGGTCGACAAAATCGATCCTCCACGGTTCTTTCCGCTTATTGGGCCGGCGCAGCTTCACCACTGCCACTGGAAATGCACCATCTATTACAACGAGATCATCGAATCGGGATATCCCTTCTCCATGAAGGTAAAGAACCCCCGCATTCAAGTGATCTATATCGACAAGGACCATCTCCACATGTATGTGGGTGACGATCCTGAAACGCAAAAGTCGGTCACTCGGGATTTGACCCCTCATTCGATTCCCAACCAGTAATTCGAATCGAATGGTTTCCAAGGGTCGGGCGAAAGCCCGGCCCGCCTCGCCACCTTCGCCAAAAAAACAGGGCTGTGTCGCAAGCTGGAGCTTTGAGGCCAACCGTCTAAAAGCCCGCTTCCACTCCCCGCAAAAGTAGGTTTGTCATGGGCGCACCAAAATACAGGTCACTTGGAACCAGCATCCTTGGGGGGCTCCCCTTGGGATTTTTCATCCTTCAAGGGCCAATAGGGAGTGCCCAGGAGGATCAGGGGCCTCCGCGTCCCTCTCGCCGCATACAACTCTATCCTGACCGACATACGGACATTTCCCCGCCGGAAAAAATCTACCTTCAAACCCAATCCCAAAAGGTTGAAAAAGCCCGCCTTGAGGCTCGAGCCCAACTCGACGCCTTTCGGGTGGAGCTGGCGTGGCTTGCCGACCCGATGCTCTTTGCCCAACCTCCAGGGGTCAAAGCCGTCCTAAAGGAGGAGACCTTTGTTGTGGAATTGCGCGGGGTGGTTTCCTCCAACGCTTTACGACAACGGGCGGTGGAACTTGCCGGGAAATTTTCCGAAACCCCCATCAAAGACAAGTTGATGGTTTTGATCGCCCCGTCACCCCGTCGGGCATCCACCCCTGTCGCCGAACTTCATGCCAAAGCCGAACGACATATCTCGGAAAAACTCATCGAATTCAGCCAAGATCTGCGTGTCGAAGAGGTCTACTCGAACGGAACGATTCGCGTGGGCGGCCGACTCCTTTCCTATGAGGACAAGGTGTCCGTGAGTCGTAGTCTTAGGCGGCTTAACGGATGTATGGCGGTGGAAAACCGCTGTGAAGTGGGCACCATGCTTCAGGACGATCGGCTGGTCAGCCTCATTTCAAGCGACGGCAACTTCAGCCTGCCTGGGCGCATCCAAGAAAAAGAGATGGGGCCCGTGGCTGTTTTGCCCGTGGAAGATCCGCTAGGACGAGCCCGGGTGGTACAAAAACCTTTGACACCTCAAAGTTCAACCCCGGAACAATTGCCCTTAGTCGAGCCAACCCAGCCGATCACCAACACCGTGGCAACGATCAATAACCGTGTGGCATCCCAAGATTACACCTACTCCGCGCGTGGGCAAATGTCCGCCATTGCCGTGGCGCAATCGGGGAGGGTAATGCGCCCAGCCAAGGAGATCCAAACGGATGATTTGGAACAGGGCCAAGCCAAGGAAGTTTGGTTGGGTGGGGCCAATCGCAATTATCAGGGCAAACCGGTGCAACTTGCAGGTTCCGTTCGAATCGTTCCCAAAGAAGAGGCGCAAAGGCGCTTTGGCCCGAGGACCGAAACGGTGGCGAGCAGAAATCCCCTTGTTCGGCCCGGGGCCACTGCCCAAACGGGCAGTTTCACCATTGAGGAAGCTCCCGAACCCAAGTTGGTCGCCAACACCCGGTTAATTCAGTCTGGCGCCGTGGTCGACCGTGAGTCATCGATTTCGACTTTGGCAACGGGCAAATCAACACCTTCCACAGGAACCATTTCGATTGAAGCTCCTTTGAGCCGAACGCTTCCATTGGACGGATTGATCGATTTGGCGAAAAAGGCCTGTGGAAGTTATGCGCTAGAGGTTACTGGTCGGGTGAAAGACGATGAATCACGGATTACCATTCAGGTGCGCGATAGAAGGTCCGAGTCCGAGGTCCTTCGGCGTGTCTTGGCATTGGCCTCGTTTGCGGATCCTTCGGTTCGGGTAGAGGTCGAGATCGCACGCTGATAATACCAGCCTTGGATGGAAAATCGCCGGGACCGCTTGAGGTAAACCCGGTTCAGAATTGAGGAAGCCTTCCTCGCGGCCGCGGCCGGGTCTACCTTTTGGGAAACCCGGCTGCGGTCCTTAGGTGGTTCCCTAGACCTCCCGTTGGAACTCCGCCATATGGGCCCGTAGCCATGTCTTCCGGGTTGCCCTCAAGGGGCCAAACCCCTTGAATCCTAGTAAGTTTGGCTTATTATGACAAAAACTTAAGCATTTGGGTATTGGGGGCTTTAGACTGTGCGCGTCCGCTCGGTGGTGATGTATTGTGTAAGGATTCCCCTTCGCCGGGAAATTCGCCATGCTTCTCATGTAAGGCTTCATACCGATTCGTTGATCGTGCGGGTTACATTGGCCAATGGTGTCGTTGGTTATGGCGAGGGCCTTCCCCGTGACTATGTAACCGGTGAAACGCTGGATATATCCGCCGAACTTTTGCGCAAAACAGACCTTAAAGGCCAGTTGGGAAAGGTGGCCGATTGGGACCAAGCTTTATTGCTCATTGGCCGCCTAAAGTTGCCCGAAGTCCCCGGCGACGACCGTAAGTGTGTCGGAAATGCGGCTCGTTGCGCGCTTGAGATTGCTCTTTTGGATGCCTATGGTAGGCACTTTGGCCAATCCCTCGGTTCGATTGCCGCCAAACTGGCTCCCGAGTTGGCCCAAAACCAGTCCGAGGTTCGGTATGGCATTGTAATCACCTCCTCCAGCGGTTGGAAATTGGGAATTAAAGCATTTGGGTATCGGCTATATGGGTTTCGTCAGGCAAAACTCAAAGTAGGAATTGAAGGAAAAGATGATGTTTCGCGCATTGCCACACTAAGGCGTTGGGGTGGCGAGCAACTGGGGATTCGACTGGATGCCAACGAGGCATGGACCACCGAGGTGGGTCGTGAGATACTCGAAAAAACCAAGACATATGGGATACAGTGGGTAGAACAACCACTGCCCCATGAAAACTGTGCTGAACTTTTTGACTTTCGTCGGGAAACAGGGGCCGCCATAATGCTTGATGAATCTCTCTGTTCGATGGAAGATGCCAAGCGGGCGGTGGCAGGCGGTTGGTGCGATTTATTTAACCTGAGGCTGTCCAAATGCGGGGGCTTTCTCCCCAGTTTGGCCCTAGCTCGCTTTGCCCATCAAAACGGCATCTCCTATCAGTTGGGTTGTCAAGTCGGTGAAACCGCCATTCTAAGCGCGGCGGGGCGGCTATTTGCCCAATCGGTTTCGGGTTTGAAAGCCCTCGAGGGCTCCTATGACCGACACTTGGTAACCGAAGCCTTGGGAAAACGCGATTTGACTTTTGGCCGGGGGGGCTTGGCCCCAGCCTTATCCGGACCCGGTTTAGGAGTCGATATTCGGGAAGATGACCTTGTTAGGGTAACCCAGCTGAAGGAGACGATCCTTGGCTGAAAGGTCCTATCCGCCTGATCCCCTTGGGGTGTCCCAACCCTTCCCCTGTTCAGACGGGCACAAGCTGGCCTTTTATGAATATTTGCCGCCCTGTTTGAAGCCACACTCCACGCACCTGGTCTTTCTCCATGGAATCCAATCCCATGCCGGTTGGTATTCGGGTAGCTGCAAAGAGCTGGCCTCGAAAGGGCATCATGTCCTTTTTCTGAATCGAAGGGGTTCAGGCAAGGACACAGTTCGTCGAGGTGATATTCCCGGTTGGCGGCGGTTGGTGCTGGATGTCCGCGAATTTCTCCAAGATCAGCAGCAAAAACACCCTGGTGGCCAGTGGTTTCTTGGCGGTATTTCTTGGGGGGGAAAGGTCGCAGCTGCGGTGGCTGCCCGTTGCCCTGACCTCATCGAAGGGTTAATCCTTCTTTGTCCAGGGCTAGTACCCCTCGTTTCGCCCTCCTTGTCCAAAAGGCTTGCCATTGTGTTTTCGAGCCTTTTTTGGCCCACAAAGCAGTTTGACATTCCCTTGGCTGACCCAGCGCTCTTTACAAACCATCCCCTTTGGCAGGATTTTTTGCGTGAGGATGAGGACTCCCTGAGAACCGCATCGGCATGGTTTTTTGTCCAAAGTGTCCGGTTGGACATTTGGTTTCGGTTCATCTGTCGGGGTTGGAAGGTGCCAACCCTTTTGTTATTGGCCGAAAACGACCGAATTGTACACAACAAAGCGACCCGGGCCCGAATAGGGGACCTAGCCCAAGGGCCGACAACGGTCATGGAATACCCCAATGCCCACCACACCCTCGAATTCGAGGGTCCCGAAGTCCCCTGGGTGAACGATTTGGATAAGTGGTTGGGGGGATTACTCCCGCCGGAAAAGTGATTGCCCTTTCCCCAGTTTGACAAGTGTGTGAGAATCATAGGAAGATTCCATTCTATATTAGGGAACCTTATCCGAAAGTTGCCCGTACTATAGGGTGGGTGACTTTATTAGGATCGTTTCGGGAGAAGGCCTCCGTGAACATTTCCAGAAATCAAAAAATCTCCACTTTTTGGGAAAGGGCAGTTTCCAAGTCCTTCCCCTCCCTCTCCCTATGGCCAAGAGTACGGCGGGACCGACCCCGTTTGGGGGCCACCCATTTCAAATATTACCAGCCCAGCCTCGATGGCCTAGAAAATCGGGTTGTGCCCGCTTCGATTTTAGTTGGAAACCAAATCAGCTTGGGAATCAACCCGGGAGGGTCCTTCGTTACCCCAGATGACTCCGAAGCCCTTGTAGGCATTCAATTTTGGGGGCAGGACTTCATCACCTCAGGGGCGCCCTTGGGTGGGTTCGCCGTTTCCGTGGATGATAACTCGTATTTGAACTATTACGATAACATCGCTTTGCCTGGAACCATAACGGATATCAGTACCCCTGGAACGCTTGCCTACCGATTTGTGAGTTTAGCGATTCCCGGCCTACGAATCACGCGCGAGATCGCAACGCCCCAGGACTCCTTCCAAGCTCTTATCAGCATGACCTTCGAGAATATATCTACTTCAACAACATTTAATCGCCTTGCGACCATGGAGGTCGAGAACCCCAACCATCAAGGAGAAACTTTATCCTTTAACGATGTGGAATCCCTATCGACTGGAACCTTTGTCCGTGGAGCCAGCCTTGCCGGGGTAACCTTGGCATGGGCGACTCTCTCTAAGACGGCCTATTCTTCCGCCATTAGTGCCGAACTGAGAGGATTCACTATCCCGGACCCCTACAAGTTTCTCCCTTCCCCCAAGGGAACTATGGAATCCGGTGTGGGCGAAGATCCTAATGGGGAATACGCCGATTCCGCTTTGCGATTGGTCGATCATGTCGATTCCCTGAAACCGGGGAAGGCGGTGACATTTCATTCCACGATGATGGTTGGAGTCGATCCGGATCTTTTATTAGCGGACGCCAATGCCTTAGCAGCGTTGAAACGCCCCACGGGGCAATTTACATCCATCGAGGACCCTCGGACAACCGCCGTTGAATTTGTCAACCTGACCTTTACCCAGCCGGTGGTTGGTCTTGATATCAAAGACTTTAGGTTTACCCATAACGGGGTTGTCACACCCCTAACCGAGGCGACCTTGGTCCCCTTGGAAGATGGCAAAGGGTTGAACTTTCGGCTGGAAAATTTGGCAGGTATTACCAAAATGGGGGGAAATTATAGCCTTTCCATCCCTTTGGAACGAAATGTCCGGGACCTTTTGGGTCGGACTTTGGAATCCTCCTCGGCGCTCAATTGGAAAGTGAAAATCCCTGAAATCGAATCGGTTACCCCGGACACCGGTTTTTCGGCGGAAGATGGCATTACCCTTGCGGATCTGTTCAAGTTGTCGGGAAATACGGGGCCTTTGGTAACGATTGAGATTTTCGGCAATCAAACAATAGGCAGCGGGAATCTCGGAGAGCTGGTCACCACAGTAACCGCAAACGATCAGGGAGCATGGCAAACAGGCGACATCAATAAGTATGTCGGTTACCAAGGCAAGGTAGAGTTTGTTGCCCGGATCACCGACGCCGAGGGAAATGTCGGTAATGCCTCGGCTCCTTTTGTGGTCACGATTGACAAGACCAATCCGACGAAACCAGAGTTCAAAGGTATATCCAATGACACCGGTATTTCTGGGGAGGATAAAGTTACCCAGGATACTAGGCCTACCCTCAAGGGGAAGGGGGAACTCGGGACAAGGGTACTGGTGGGAGTACTCCTTGAGGGTGCGAATGAAGGCACCGTCGTGGGGGAAGCGAAAGTCGATTCCTCAGGGAATTGGGCCCTTCCCTGGCCCAGTGAACTG
>SIAL01000139.1 GCA_009691815.1 Gemmataceae bacterium
TTCCAATACAGACCTTCTGCCCAAAGCGGATTTGAGTCATCGACCTCTCTGGAATCCCAGGTGACCGTGACGGCCGGGTAGAAAAAGTATTGAGGAGGGGCCGGATGGGTCAAAAAACAGAAGTTTTTGACCCATCCGGCCGATTGATTTCGTTCACGGGATTTCGGGTATAAAGGATTACAGGGAGTTTAACAGGCTACTGGAGTTGGTCCGCACCATGCCGGGATGAGTGGAGGGGGGCGCTCCGGTTTAACCGGAAGGACTCGATGCAGGATTGGATGGAATCCAAGGGGTTTACACCAATTTTCTTGTATGTCACACTTACCGAAAAGATCGTTTCGATGAACCTGCGTCCTGTTGCCGATTGGGTATTTCCACCGCTTCGTTCGATTTCCTGCCTAGGGTATTTCCACCGCTACTTTCGATTTCCTGCCTAGGGTATTTCCACCGCTACTTTCGATTTCCTGCCTAGGGTATTTCCACCACAACAGGATTAGAATCCGCGGGCTGACGCCCTCCGGTCGCTTGTTCCCTAATCGGTACTACCTCACCCACATGGTGACGGAGCTTGGGTTTTCCGCCGAGCGGTGGATGGTTTGCGTCTGTTTGGTGAAATCGGCTTCGGTGGCCGAATAGATATCGCAAAACCGTTGCGGATTGCGATCCACCAACGGAAACCAACTCGATTGAACCTGCACCATGATCCGGTGCCCTGGACGAAAGCTGTGGCAAATGTCCGGCATGGTGAACGAAACTTTGGTCAGCTTGCCCGGTTCCAGCGGTTCTGGTTTGGAAAAGCTGTTACGAAACTTGGCCCGAAATGGCTCCCCTCGAATGAGCATCTGATAATTGCCCATGCGAACCCCGGTTGGATTGGGTTCCAAATCGGGATAATCCCCTGGAAAAACATCAATCACTTTTACCACAAAATCCGCGTCCGTTCCCGTGCTTTGAACCCAGAGGTCTACCTTGATTGGCCCGGCGACCAGCGTGTCCTCTGTCAAAACCGGCGTTTGGTAAACCAAAACATCGGGGCGACGGGCGGCATGGCGTTGGTCGGCCACCATATAATGGTAGTCCATCGCCGTTGTTGTTTTTTCCAAATGCGGAACCGGTTTGGCCGGGTCGGCTAAGTAAGAATCCGATCCAACTCCGGTCGGTGCCTTGGTTCCAAGCACCCCTTTATTCTGAAAATAATAGCCTCGGGGGCTGGCGTTTTTGGGTGGCCAAGTGCCCAATTTTAACCAAATGTTGGTTCCCGATTCAAAAACGAACGCCTTGGGTAGATCGGGAGTCTTCTCCTCCTTCAGTTTCTTTTCAAAGAAGGGGAATTCGATATTGGTTCGATAAAATTCCGCGGTCTTTGAACCAAATCGAGCGTTACCCAAAGAATCTCCCGGCCCACGGGACCAACCGCCATGATCCCACGGCCCCATCACCAAAATGTTATCCGAAGCGTGTCCCTGTTTTTCAATGGACTTAAAACATTCTAAAGCTCCGAAAAGATTCTCCGCGTCAAACCACCCACCCACGGTCATCACGGCCGGTTTGATCCCGGCCAAGTGGGGACGGAGATTCATTGCCTGCCACATTTCGTCATAAGTTCCCCGGCGCATCATTTCATTCCAAAAACCGATGGTTCCCTCCAGATACAATTTGTCGGCGTTGGCCAAGGGACCCAAATCGAGGAAAAATTGATAACCATCGGGTGTGTTATGATCAAACGGAATGCGGCCAAACTTGGTGTTTGGGGCCTTTCGTTCTTTGCCAAAGCCGGACATAAAATTAAAAGCATGGGGCAAAAAGAGGCACCCATTGTGATGAAAGTCGTCGCCAATGAACCAATCCAGCACAGGCGCTTGGGGGCTGCACGCCTTTAGCGCAGGGTGAGCGTCAATCATGCCCGCCGCCGTGTAAAAACCGGGATAGGAAATGCCCGATTGGCCCACCCGGCTGTTGTGATTTGGGATTTTCTTTAACAACCACGCGATGGTGTCAAAGGTATCCGTGCTTTCGTCGCAATCGACCGGCCCCTTGATGGATTTGTGTGGGGTGACATTGGTAAAGGTCCCCTCCGACATCCAACGGCCCCTGACATCCTGATAGACGAAGATGTAACCTGATTTTTGAAACAACTCCGAGGGGCCAAGCCTTTCGCGATAATTGTCGATGCCATAGGGCGCGACACTATACGGGGTCCGGTTGAGCAGGAAGGGATATTTTTTGGCATCGTCCTTGGGGGAATAGACGGTGGTGAAAAGTTTTTTCCCGTCGCGCATGGGAACTTGAAATTCGTATTTGGTGAAATTGGCCCGGACATGTTCCCGGAGAGCCTTTGCTTCGTCAACAATCGACAGGGTCGGCACCGTTTGTGCGAAGGACGATCCCAATAAGACAAAAACGAATCCAAGGGAAATGCAATAGCGAAGCATTCTATCCACCTTTGCGATGTGAATACCCATATCGGCCGCGGAGGGCGAACCGACCATGGGTTCATTGTAGGTGGATGCTTGAAGAAATCCTAAGGGGGCGGGATTAATCCCAAGGGTTACGCCATTATCTGATGAATGGGTTCGACAGGTTCGACCCCGACCAGTTTTTGGTCAAGGCCACCATAAAAATAACTGAGTCGATTGGGGTCAAGACCCATGCGATTTAGAATGGTTGCATGCAGGTTTTTCACATGAAAACGGTCCTTGACGGCGGCGCCGCCCAGTTCGTCGGTTTCGCCAACAGAGATGCCGCCCTTGATGCCGCCACCCGCCATCCACATGGTAAAACCATAGGCGTTGTGATCACGGCCTGTGCCCTGTGCATATTCGGCGGTCGGTTGTCGGCCGAACTCACCTCCCCAAACCACGATCGTCGAGTCGAGCATACCCCGTTGTTTGAGGTCGCGAAGTAGGGCGGCAATGGGCCGGTCTGTGTTTCCGGCATGTTTGGTGTGATTGGAAACAATGTCGGTGTGGGCGTCCCAGTTGTCGTCGTTGTGTGCTCCGCCCGAGTAGAGCTGAATGAACCGAACGCCGCGTTCCACCAAGCGCCTTGCAAGGAGGCACTTGCGTCCGAAATCGGAGGTGCGTTTTTCGTTCACCCCATATTCGTCAAGGGTTTTCTTCGACTCTTTGGAAAAGTCGACCACTTCGGGGGCGTGGGTCTGCATCTGAAAGGCCAGTTCATAGCTGGCGATTCGAGCGGCCAGTTCCGAGTTGTCCGGCCGGGTGGCCATGTGCGCCTGATTGCGTTGGTTGAGCGTATCCAAGAGTCGCCTTTGGGCCGATTCGGTAAGGTCCTTGGGAGGTTGAAGATGTAAAATGGGGTGTTTATCGGCTTTAATTACGGTCCCCTGATAGGCGGCGGGCATATAGCCCGACGCCCAATTCTTGGGGCCGGAAATGGGCCCACCGGTGGAATCGAGCATGACCACAAACCCGGGAAGGTTTTGGTTTTCGCTGCCCAAACCATAGGTGACCCATGAACCCAGGGCCGGATGGCCGCTGAGGACCCGCCCCGAGTTCATCATGAGCATCGCCGAACCATGGATCGGTGACTCGGCATACATCGAGTGAATAAAAGCGATGTCGTCGGCGCAGGTTCCCAAGTTGGGAAAAAGGTCCGAGATCATTTTGCCGCACTGACCCTTGGGTTTGAACGCCCATTTGGGCCCGACCACTCGCCCTTGATTGCGGTGACCACCCCGGCCAAAGGTTTTCACCTGAATGCTTTTGCCATCGAGGGGATAGAGATTGGGTTTGTAATCAAAGGTGTCGACCTGACTTGGGCCACCATACATGAAAAGAAAAATGACAGCCTTGGCTTTAGAGTCGGATATGGCTTTTTTGGCGGCCATCGGATTGACAAGGATCGACCCGTCAACCGCTCTGGCTTGCTTGGAAAAAAAGTTTTCGCCAAGCATTCCGCTCAAGGCGGCCGCGCCAAAACCACCCCCGGATTCCCAAAGGAACTCGCGGCGGGTGCGGCGGCAAAACTGATTGGGGAGATTGTTCATGATTTATTTCCTGCCTTGGATTCCCAATAATTTACCTGTGTTCCCAACAATTTAATCTAGGAATAAAAACTCGTTGGCATTGAGGGCCACGAGGCAAAACTGCCTTAGGGCGTTATCGGAACTCATGCCATGGACTGTCATCAAATCGCTGATTAAGGCTTTGTCGGCCTTTTGTTGTTCGGCGCTGGGCGGCCTTCCGGTGGTAATTCGGTTGGCAAGGATCAGGCGATCTAGCAGGCTAGCCGGGGCCTCACGCAACAGCCTTTTGGCAAAGACCCCCGCCTGCTCTTGGGTAAAGGCGCTATTGAGCAAGCCAAGCGCCTGAGTCGGGACAACCGTGGTGTAGCGAACCGGACAGGAACTGTCGGTGTCCGCCTGGTCATGTTGCGAAAGTATGGGGAGCTGAAGCGATCGCTTTACATGGACATAAATGCTTCGGCGGTTGGCTTCTGGCCCCTGAGTGGTGGGCCACCCTTGGCCCGGGACCGATTGTCCCGCCAGCACCTCGGGCGGGATTGGGGGGTAAACGCTTGGGCCACCCATCGCTTCGTTTAGGTTTCCCGAGGCAAAAAGCATACTGTCCCGAACCTCTTCGGCGGAAAGGCGGCGCATGGGAAACTTCCACAATAGGGTGTTTGCCGGGTCCGAATTGGCGGCAAGTTGAGATACCCCTTCGACCGCCGTTCCCGCGCTTTGATAAACCGAGGAAAGGAGGATCAACTTGTGCAATCGTTTGACTTTCCAGCCGCCCGCCACAAAGTCGTTGGCTAGCCAATCAAGCAGTTCCGGGTGTGTTGGGGATTCACCGAATTGACCAAAGTCGTTGGTGGTGGCGACGATTCCCCGGCCAAAATGGTGCTGCCAAATCCGATTGACAAAGACCCGGGAAGTGAGTCGATTTTCAGGCCCAACAATCCAGTCGGCGAGAACGCCCCGTCTGCCAGAGGTTTTTGCGCCGGGTTTGATTTCGGGGATGTTAGGCTCTGCCGTGGCGATCACGCTTGGAAAACCCGGGGTAACCGGTTCGCCGGGCGAGTGTGGGTTGCCACGAATAAGCAGCTTTATAGGGTCGGGTTTCACACGACACTGGTTCACCGAAAGGGCAAATTCCTGAGACTCGGGCGGCTTTTGCTTTTTCAGCTCGCCGTGTTCCTTTTTGAATTTGTTATATTCCTTGTTCTCCTCGGCATTGAGGACTCCCTTTAGCTTGGCGTTGATCACAGCCTCTCGGTCGTTCGCCATGGCCGCATCTTTGTCTTCACCCGACATGCGGCTAATGCCAATGTCCTGAATCCTTTTGAGTTCGACCTCGATTTCGGCGATTTTCTTTTTGCGGGCCTCCACCTCCCCTTCGAACAACTTGCGCTTTTCGAGAGGGGTAATATCGGTAAGAGAGGTGGCGGAGAAGGGGTTCCTGTCATTGGAGAATTTTCCGATGTCCGCGAAGAAGGCCAAGAAGCGGTAGTAATCCTTTTGGGGAATCGGGTCGATTTTGTGGTCGTGGCACCGGGCACAGTTCATGGTCATTCCCAAGAACACCTGACAAGTGGTTGCCACAAGATCGTCATACTCGTCAAAGCGTGCCTGAAGCGGGTCGGCGGGTTCATCGTCCCAAATGCCAAGCCTGTGGTAGCCGGTGGCGATGATTCGGTCAGCATCTTCTTTGGAATCAAGCCTGGAAGGAAGCTCGTCTCCGGCGATTTGTTCCCGGACAAAGCGGTCAAAAGGTTTGTCTTGGTTGAACGAGCCGATCACATAATCGCGATAGCGCCACGCAAAGGGCTTGATGCCGTCCCGTTCATATCCGTTGGTTTCGGCAAAACGGACAAGGTCGAGCCAGTGCCGCCCCCACTTTTCACCATATTGCGGACTTGCCAGCAAGCGATCAATGACCTTTTCCACCGCCTCGGGAGATTTGTCGTTGACAAACAAATCGATCTGGGCCGGGGTCGGAGGAAGGCCGGTCAGGTCGTAGCTGATTCTCCGAAGGAAAGAAACCGGGTCGGCGGGGGGGGCCGGTTGAAGCCCCTTGGCCTCAAGCTTGGAAAGGATGAAGGCATCAATCGGTTTTTTGACCCAGGCGGAATTCTTTACCGCGGGCGGCGACACCTTTTCCAGGGGCTGATAGGCCCAATAGTCCTTGGCCTCGATGCGTTTGGGTTTTCCCTCATGCGCCTGAACCTTGGTGGGGCCGGGTTTAATTCCCTTTTTCCACGCCAGATTATTGTCAAACCATTGGCGAAAAACAGCAATTTCGGCGTCGGTCAACTTGCCTGAGGGGGGCATTTGAATGTCCCCTTTGTAATCAAGAACCTTTAAGAGTATGGTCTCTGCGGGTTTGCCCAAGACCACTGCCGGGCCCAAATCACCCCCCTTGAGCAGGCCTTCCCGAAAGTCCAGTCGGAGGCCACCCTTGGGTTTGATTTCCGAATGGCATTTGAGGCATTTAGACTGCAATAACGGCCATACTTTTTTCTCAAAATGCTCCTCGGCAGCTTGATCTACAACGGTTGGAGCGGAAAAAAGGAGCGCGGTCAAGGCAAGCGTGGTGGAGCAAATCAACATTAGGCATATGTCCTTTAAGCAGAAATTTCACCAAGCAGGAGAGACTATTCTATCTTACTCATAGGACATCAGGATATCCACCGGAACACCCTCGGCAATGTCGGATCCGCTTATGAATCGGCACTATGTCGCTTACCATCGAAGATTGGACCATGGACCTCTCATCGACGAGGACCCTTTTCGCGTTTGGACCCGGAAAAAAGTTACCCATCTTCCGGATGCTTGGGTTTGGATGATTGAAGGGATTGTGGGGCCTCCTCGGCAATATGTTTTGGGCAGCGTCTTTCGGGTGGAACGGATCCAAGAAGCAACGGCCCCTTCGTTCCATCAGGCTTGGGGCATGGGGCGAGCGTTTTTGCCCCCCGTTCCTTTGGATCCATTCCCCTGGTTTTCTCTGCTTTTGAAGGCAACTTCGCGGTTTAGCCTTGGCCTAGCCCTAATCAAAGACCCCATCGTGATAGCCGGGCTTACCACCCTTGGCAATCCTGATTGAATCCTTTCTATCCGCTGTTTACCTCCTGAATAATCTGAGAAAACTTGCCGAATTTTTGGTAATGGGTAATTTGTTAACCATTGGAAGGGGAATTTGATACCAATATCTTTGAGGTGACGTCGGTTGCTTTGATTAAGATGAGAGTGCGCCCATGAGCCAAATCAAATCCAAACAGCGCGTCGCCGACCACGGGGAGGTCTTCACCCCCGCATGGATGGTTGAGGCTATGCTCGACCTGGTGAAGGACGAGACGGAGCGCATTGACTCGCGCTTTTTGGAACCGGCGTGCGGGAGCGGCAACTTCCTCGTCCGGATCCTCCAGCGCAAGCTGGCCGCCGTGGAACTCAAATACGGCAAGTCCGATTTCGAGCGGCGCCACTATGCACTGCTCGCGCTGATGTGCCTCTACGGGATCGAGTTGTTGGCCGACAACATTGCCGAGTGCCGCGCGAACCTGCTGAAGATCTTTGCCGAGTATCTGACCCTCGCTCCATCGGATGACCTGTATCGTGCTGCGTTCTATGTGCTTTCGCAAAACCTCGTTCATGGTGATGCTCTTACGATGCGCACCCAGGGGAACTTGCCGATTACTTTTGCTGAATGGGGTTACCTTGGGAAGGGTAAATTTCAGAGGAGGGATTTTTGCCTCCGCGATCTTACTATGTCATCAGCCTTCAGCGCAGAGGGTTCACTCTTTGCCCACTTAGGCATGCACGAGATTTTTACGCCAAGTAAGACCTACGCACCGATGACGGTAGGTGAGCTGGCAGCCCTTGCGTCAGTCGGTGCCGAACCGAAAAGTGCAAACGCATGAATCTGCCCACCGATACCGAAATCCTCACCACGCTGGAACAATTGTCCAGTGCGGTGGCCGACGATCTGGAGTCACGGCATCTGGAGTTCAAACCTTGGAGTAGAATAGGAAAGGGTCGGCCCCCGCCGATCACCTCTCCCCTCCCGCTACGCCGAAATGGTGCGGGAATATCTGCACGACCACCCGAGCATTTCGAATCGGGAAGTGCGCGAACTGCTGGGGCTGGGCGAATCACCAACGGCGCAAGTGGAGGCATCGCGCTATTTGAAAAAGTGGTCCGCTCCATCCGGCTTCCTGGTCGCCGACGGCAACGGGGCAAAGCGTGTTTACCGGCTCAAACCGGCATCTTAGCAATGAACTTAGCAACCCCAAACCTCGCTCGATTGCCAAGCCGGAAACCTCTGTTTTCCAGCGACTTTTCGATCTTAGCTGGGTTCTTAACAGGGGGTGAAAAACCATGAGCGACCAA
>SIAL01000140.1 GCA_009691815.1 Gemmataceae bacterium
GCCTTAAGGAAGCGGGCCAAGTGGTCCTGTTCAATCGGTTCCCAATACAGGCCACAAAGCAGGGTAATGGGATGTATGCGGGGGTGAACCTTTAACGCCTCTCCCAAAAGAATGGCACTGTCCAGCCCACCGCTGATCAGAATGGCAATGTCCTGATTGGCCCGTTCGGCCAAGGATTCGGCATAGGATTCTGCCAGAGGAGATGTGAAAGTATGGCTGGTCATGCTTTCATTGATAGCCAACCTACCCATATCTGGCCGTCTTGCTGAAAAAAAGATAAGACAATCGACCTTCCTGGGCTTAGGCCCTCCGGCTGGGAATCGTATAGTAACTGGGTAAACCAATCATGCCAACCCAATAGGATCCACCGGACCATGGAAGATACGGGAGCCTTCAAGGACCTTGGTTTTGTCCAGTTGAACCGAATGCTTGCCCCGTTCACCCATGCCCGGGTGGGTGGGCCCGCCGAGGTATTGGCCGAACCCCAAACCCGCGAGGACCTTGCCAAGCTGGTGCGAATCTGCACAGCGAATAAAGTTCCCCTCCGAATCCTAGGAGGAGGAACCAACCTTTTGATTCGTAGCGCGGGGGTGAGCGGGGTGGTACTCCGGCTGGCCCAGCCTGAATTTCAACAGATCGAAATTACCGGGAAAACCGTTCGATGTGGCGCCGGTGCCGACACCCTCGACCTAATCAAAGCTTCTTCGCGGGCGGGCCTAGGTGGCCTCGAATCCTTGGTAGGCTTTGCCGGCACCGTGGGCGGGGCCATCATCACCAATGCTGGGGACGCACGAAACGGCATTGGCCAACTGGTTCGCCGGGTGGAGGTCATGGACCATAGTGGCGAAATCGTCCTAAGGGACAGCGAAGAATTGCGCTTTGAAGACCATTCCAGCAATATCGACGAGCCGGTAATATTGTCTGTGGAACTGGTGCTTGAACCCACCGCAGAAACCCAGTTGGTAAGAAGATTGCGCCGGGCACTGATTCGCCGGATGGCGCACCAGCCCCCGGTGCATCAATCCGTGGGTCGCATTTTCCGGGATCCACGGGGGCTAGATGCCGCCGACCTTATTTCCAAAGCGGGTCTTGGCCGCACCAAACTTGGTGCCGCGGAAGTAAGTGACCGGAACGGAAACTTTTTCCTCACCAATCCCGGGGTGACCACGGAAGATATTCTTCGCCTTGCGGACCTTGTCCGGGAAAGGGTTCAGGAACGATTTCATGTCTCGCTTGAACGGGAAATCGCCGTCTGGTGAGGAAGACCGGCCAAACCCGGATAGGGAGGCCCCCCCCCCAGAAACCGGGAAAAAGTCCCGGGCCAAACGCAAAAACGGTTCCTCAAAAACCCAACCGGCCGATCCCAAAAACCAAACTGATGGCACCCCAATAGGATCCATTGCCCCGGGGGGCTGGCCCGCATGGATCGTTCCCGTCCCTGCCCTTTTAGGCATGGCCTTTATCCTGTGCCTCGCCTGGTTTGGTACCAGAAATCCCGCCTTTGGTCCCAAAGTCATTCCCCTTCAGCAAATTCAAATTGCCCTACCCACATGGCTCAACCGGGTCCAATTCCTAGACGAAGTTCGCTACCTAAGCTCCCTTCCGTCAACAGTAGACCCCTCCCTAAAGGAAGATCTTTTTCACCTTAAAGCCGGCCTTGGAAAGCACCCCTGGGTCCGATCGGTCGATGCCCTAGACTTTCAAAATGAGGCCCTTACCGCAAAGGTCCAGTTTCGTACCCCGGTCCTAGAAGTAGGGGTCGATCCCGACAAAACCACCCGAGGTAATACTCGCTTTGTGGATGAGGCCGGCGTCCTTTTGCCCGTTGGCGACTTCCCGGGATTAACCCGGTTGGGAAATTTCGTGCCCGCCCCTCGCGGGGAACCGGGCCAACTCTGGGGCGATTCAGTGGTGGAAGGAGGGGCGGCTTTGGTGGGTTGGTTGACTCGTCAAACGCCCCCGCTTCGGCCGGCAGCAATCGAGGGAGTTCCTGGGGCTTGGCGCCTTCAGATTCAAGGCCACCCGGTTTTCTGGGGATCTGGAACCGACGGACCCAGCCGCCTTGCTTTTCTTAGGCTGGCTTTGGAAAGCGTCGGCCAAAACCTACCCATTGATGTGTCGGGAAAATGAGAACCAATGGGTTACCCGGGTACGGTTGGATGGCAAGCCTAGGATTTCTAGGTCAAGGAACCTTTTGCCCTCTATTGATTAACCGCCATCCTGTACAATACTTAGGATGTGGTATGTTGAAGTCGATTCCCCACAATTGAAAGCTGCCTCATATGGTCGGTTTTTCACTGTTCATAGTGCTCCCTTTTTTCGCCCCTGCCGCGTTTCCAGAAGGCGTTAAACCCAAGGTTTTGGTAAATTACACCAAGGAGATCAAGCCCCTCTTGGCACAACGATGCGTTGCTTGCCATGGCGAGGCTAGGCCACGAGGCGGCTTGCGTTTGGACACGGCCGCAAATGGCATAAAAGGGGGTAAAGCGGGATCGGCCATTGTGGCGCTTAAGTCCGCCGATTCTCCTTTGATTATTGCCGTCCATGGAAAGGGGACCATTGAACGGATGCCTCTCAAACGCCCCCCGCTGAAACCGGAAGAAATTGCTTTATTGACCCGTTGGATCGATGAGGGGGCCGTGGCTCCTTCGGACGAGGTTCCCACCCGACTTGACCAAACCCATTGGGCCTTTATTGCGCCCGTTCGACCCGTGGTGCCGATCATCCCCACCAAAGGGGCCCATCCTATAGACGCTTTCATTGTTGATCGCCTCAAAAAAGCGGGGTTGGCTCCCTCGCCCGTCGCCGACAAAGCAACCCTGATTCGCCGTGTTAAACTCGATCTCGTTGGGCTTCCTCCCACACCCGCCGAGGTGGCCCAGTTTCTAGGTGACAACCAACCAGACGCCTACGACCGTTTGGTGGATGGTTTTTTGGCATCGCCCCATTTTGGGGAACGGTGGGCTAGGCCTTGGCTCGACGCCGCCCGATACGCCGATTCCAATGGGTACAGTATTGATGCCCCAAGGTCCATCTGGAGCTATCGGGACTGGGTGATCAAGGCCTTGAATCGCGATCAACCCTATGACCACTTCCTCGTGGACCAAATGGCGGGGGATATGCGTCCTAACGCAACAATGGACCAAAAAGTGGCCACTGGTTTTCACAGAAACACTCAAATTAACCAAGAGGGTGGAATCGATCAGGAACAATTTCGGATCGACTCGGTCTATGACCGTGTCGCCACAACCTCCACCGTGGTTTTGGGCCTAACCATTGCTTGCGCCCAATGTCACGATCACAAGTATGATCCGATTAGCCAACGGGAATATTTCAACCTTTTTGCGTTTTTAAACAGTGTTGACGAGCCGACCTTGGAATTTGCCTCGAACAAAGATTTTGAAGCCCGTGAAAAAGTTCGGAACGAAATCATCGACTACCACAAAAAGTTAAACGCGAAACATCCCGAAATTGTCGCGCAAATGAAGGATTGGGAATCGACACTTTCCCCGGTTTTCAAAGTGGACCAACCGCCTGAAATCAAAGACTCCTTTGACCGGGCCGTGGATAAACGGACCGAAAACCAAATTCGCCTTCTGACGGAGCTTTTCCTAAAAGATAGCAAAGATGCCAACTACATCGCTCACCTGAAATCCCTCAACGAAAAGCGTAAACGCGAGCCGAAATTCGATACCACACTCGTTGTTACCGAAAGGGAAAAACCACGCACCACCTACATCCACATCAATGGCGACTTCACCCGTAAAGGCGAGGATGTTGGTCCGGGGGTGCCCAAGGTTTTGCCCAGTCTTACGGCCCGTAATCCCAAGAAACCCGACCGGCTTGATTTCGCTCAATGGCTCGTGGATCCGGCCAACCCCCTAACCGCCAGAGTTGCGGTCAATCGACTTTGGCAATCCTATTTTGGCCGGGGACTGGTGGAGACCGAAAACGATTTCGGCACCCAAGGCACACCGCCAAGCCACCCGGAATTGCTGGATTGGTTGGCCACTGAACTGATCGCCAAGCAATGGAGCTTAAAGGCTCTTCATCGGGAAATCGTTCTGTCCAGCACCTACAAACAGGCCTCCCAATCAAGAGCCGACCTTGACCGTGTCGATTCCGGCAATCGGCTGTTGGGCAGGCAATCGCGCCTAAGGCTCGAGGCCGAGTTGATTCGGGACAGCGCCCTTGCCGTCAGCGGTTTGCTCACGCCAACCATTGGCGGGCCCAGTGTCTTTCCGCATCAACCCGCCGGGGTAATGGAACTTGGCCAAATGAAGCGGCCCTGGAAGGTCAGCACCGGCCCCGACCGCTTTCGCAGGGGGCTGTATACCTTTTTTTGGCGTGCGACCCCGTTTCCCGCCATGCTGGCGTTTGACGCGCCAAACTCGTTTCAAACCTGCACGAAACGCAATCGCTCCAACACCCCCATTCAAGCTCTAACCCTTTTGAATGACGCCTCGTTTCTTGAGTGCGCCAATGCCCTAGCCCTTAGGGCCGAAAAAGAGGGGGGCACAACCGATCCCGCCCGCATCGACTTTCTTTTCAAAGCCACCTTGGGCCGAGACGCCACCCCAACCGAAAAAGAAACCCTTGGGGAATTGCTCCGGGCGGAACGAACCGATGGGCAAACCAAGCTAACCAATCGTGAAAAAGCGGCCTGGTTGGCCATTGCCCGAGTGCTTTTGAACACCGACGAATTCATTACCCGAGAATAGACTGGGACCCTTTGTCATGAACCAAACCACCCTCCAAAATCCGCTTCTTGACCGGACCCGTCGTCACTTTTTCCGGGAATGTGGCGTGGGCATTGGGTCCATGGCGCTCGGGGCCTTGGCCAATCAAAACCGTGCCAAGGCGCAAGCTGGCCCCAAGCCATTCACACAACCTTTCGCCCAGCCCAAGGGACATTTCCCGGGTAAGGCAAAAAGTGTGATCTACCTATTTATGGCGGGAGGACCGAGCCAACTGGAGCTTTTTGAATACAAACCCGAACTGCAAAAAATGTCGGGTAAACCGATTCCCGATTCCTTTACGGCCGGCAAACGATTCGCCTTCATGGATACCTTTTCCAAGGAAAAACCAAAACTGCTGGGCACCCAGCGCAAGTTCAAACAACATGGAAAGTCCGGGGCCTATGTTTCGGAATTGTTGCCCGAGTTTGCCAAAATAGTCGATGAGGTGGCGATTCTTAAAACCGTTGCCACCGATGTGTTTAACCATGCCCCCGCCAAACTCTTTGCCAACACCGGGTCCCAACAATTTGGCCGACCCAGCATGGGCTCTTGGGTTACCTACGGCCTAGGCAGCGAGTCACAAAACCTGCCCGGGTTTGTCGTTTTGCAATCGGGACCGAGGGGCCCCCGTGGCGGGGCGGTGAATTGGGGTAGTGGCTTTTTGCCCACCGCCTTTCAGGGTGTTCCCCTAAGGTCGGCCGGTGAACCGATCTTGAACTTGGCAAACCCCAAAAGCGTTTCCAAATCGCAACAACAGCGGGCGGTCGAAGCCGTGGCCGCGCTCAATCAACAACGGATGGTCGCAACCGGGGATCAGGAAATCGCCACCCGTGTGGCCGCCTATGAAATGGCGTTTCGGATGCAGACCAGCGCCCCGGACCTGATTGACTTTTCCAGCGAATCGGCTCATACCCTGGCCCTGTATGGGGTGGAACCGGGCACACCTTCCTTCGCGAGCCAATGCTTATTGGCAAGGCGCATGGTCGAACGGGGCGTGCGGTTTGTCCAACTTTATCATTCCGAATGGGACCATCATGGGGGACCAGGCATTAGCCTGAACAAGGACCTCGATGTGACATGTCGGGATATTGACCGCCCCATGTCGGCTTTGATTTACGACTTGAAGGCGCGAGGTTTGCTTGACGAAACCTTGGTCGTTTGGGGGGGCGAATTTGGTCGTACCCCCATGGGCGAAATTCGGGAAAATACCGGGCGAAACCACCATATTGACACCTCCACCATGTGGATGGCGGGCGGCGGCATAAAGCCGGGAATCGTTCATGGCAAGACGGACGAATTCGGCTTCGGCCCGGTCGAAGATCGGGTTCATATGCACGACATCCAAGCCACAATTCTAAATCAACTTGGCTTGGAACACACCAAGTTGACCTATCGGTTTCAAGGGCGCGATTTCCGCTTGACTGATGTCGAAGGTCAGGTTATTTCCAAAATCCTTGCTTAAACGACCAACCCCATTCCCGGCCCATGCGTCCTTGGGACTAAACCATTTCAAAAGCCGGGTTGTGCCGAGGTAAGACCCGTTACCGATCTTTGCGTCTTCTTTTCAGAAGGTCTCGAATTTTATTTTTTCACCAGCTTGGGGTCGATTCTGGTGGCGCGGCGATAATCCTCTTCGGCGTTTACTTCATTGCCTTTAACACGATATTCTTCGGCTCTGCGCAACAGCGGGTAAGGGTCTTTCGGTGCCAAACGGGCGGCTTGACTGAGGAAGTGAATCGCTTCATCGTGCTTGCCCAAATCTCCCCACAGAATGCCAAGCACACAAAGGATGTCCGGGTTATCGGGGTCCATCCGAACGGCCTTGTTAATGTCGGTTAAGGCCTTATCTCGATCGCCCGTTTCCCAAAAACCAATGCCTCGGATAGCGTAATGTTCGGGGATGCGGGGGGTCTTGATGATCAAACGGGAGCAAAGTTTAAGGGTCCGCCTTAGGTCGCCTTTTTCGATCCTTTCCAATCCTTTGAAGGGAAAGGCTCGGATCATTTTTTCGTCGAGTTTCACCGCTTTGGCATAGTCCACAAGGGCTTTTTCCGGCTCATCCATGTCTAGCAAAACAAGACCTCTATTGTAATGGTAGCCCGGGTTGGCCGGTTCCAAACGAATCGCTTCGGTAAAGGAGGCGATCGAGCTTTTACGATCATTCTTTTCCATGCAGGCGATACCACGGATGTGATACGCCATCGCATTGCGGGGGTTTTGCCGGATCATTTCGTTGCATTCGATGATGGCGACATCGTAGGCGCCCTTTTCAAAACGGGCCGCTTCCAGATGGTGGAAGGCGCGGGGATGCTTTGGATCGAGGCGAAGGACCGAGCTGAAATCGGTCGCCGCCCGATCGAATTCCCCCCGTTCCAAATAGGCCACACCCCGGGTAAAATGGTTTTCGGCGTTGGTAGCTTCGTGGGTAATCGCCTCGGTGTAATCCGTAATGGCAATGTCGTGGTGACCCTTCGCGCGAAAGGCGTTTCCTCGGGCGGTGAGGGCGTGTACGAATTGGGGCCTAAGCCTAAGCGCCTCGGTGAAGTCGGCAATGGCATCATCGGTTTTGGCAAGGGCGGATTGGGCGCTACCCCGAACATAGAGCGCGTCCGGGTTTTCTGGAACGATTCGAAGCGATTGGGTGCAATCGTCCATGGCGTTTTGAAAGGCGCCTTTTTCCAAACGGACCATGCCCCTCGAGGTCCAAGATTCCGCAAGGGCCGGTTTCAGCCGAATTGCTTCGGAATAGTCGGCAATGGCGCCGTCAAGGTCTCGCACCTTGTATCGGACATTACCCCGAATGTGCCACGCCTTGGATTCTTCGCGGGCAAGGGCGACTGCTTCGGTGGCCATGCGCAAGGCCAAGGCGATTTCCACTTCATTGGTGGCGTTTTGCAACTGTTCCTGAGCCTGTTCCCAAGGTTTGATGACAGACGTTTGCGAAACCTTGGCCACCTTGGATTCGACACTGGCCGGTTTGATTTTGGTTAACTTGTTGGGCGAGGCATTGGTGAATTTGGCAACGGGTTGTGCTTTGGAGGCGGGTTTGGATTCTTTCGCCGGCTTTACCTCAACCGCTTGAGAGCACCCCGCAAGGGCTAGGATGGCGGTTTGCCATATTCTTGTTGCATTCATGATGATGTCCTGCCGCAATCGCGGGTCTTGCCTCTCACTTTGGGATCCGGGCGGAAATCCCTCGCCGAAGGCCGGGTTGTTAATGAGCGCAACAACCGCAAATCAAGGAGGGTGCGGTGAATGAATTCAAAGCACCGAGGGCCCATCACATGGCCCAGGTAGGTGAGAGTATTCTAACCTTTAAGCCTAAGGAAAGCAACCCAAGACGAATTCATTTGCAGGTTTGGGAAGAATAGGACAAATAGGACACGACGATTTTCGCTAGCCGTTTTTGAAATCCTTCTCCCTGGATGGGATCTCCGGGGGAAACCCGGCAAACCCTAAACCCGCCGTGGCCACACATAAGGTAAGGAGGTTGAGGAGAATACTAAAGGCATGAAGTTGGTTGAATTGAGCCCTTTGGAGGCCTGCTTCTTGGATGTGGCTGGTTTCTTTGGTTTCCAGAGCCCGGTGGAGAGCATCGGTTCGCA
>SIAL01000141.1 GCA_009691815.1 Gemmataceae bacterium
GAAGAGCACGAGAAAATCATCGAAACGGTGGTTCAGCAAGCGGCGGGTCGAATTAAGGTGATGCCCGGAACCGGTTCGAACTCCACCAAAGAAGCGATCAGGCTAACCAAATTCGCGAAAAAAGCCGGGGCGGACGGGGCACTTGTTGTAGGCCCCTATTACAACAAACCCACCCAAGAAGGGTACTATCTTCATTTCAAAGCCATCGCCGAAGAAGCGGGACTTCCCATTGTCCTTTACAACATCCCCGGAAGAACGGCCTCGAATATCCTCCCTGAAACCATTGCCAAGATGGCGGAAATCCCCCAAATTGTGGCGGTCAAGGAGGCGACCGGATCCCTTGATCAGGCCAGCCAAATTGCCGCACTTTGTGACCTCACCATCCTTTCGGGTGACGACAGCCTAACTCTGCCCCTGATGTCCGTTGGGGGGGAAGGAATCGTTTCGGTGGTTGGAAACTTGGTTCCGGCCGACATGAATGCCATGGTGAAAGCATTCGCGTCGGGGCAATTGGAAACAGCCCTAGGATGGCACCGCAAACTCTTTTTCTTGTGTCGGGATCTGTTGGGAATCGCGACGAACCCCATCCCGGTCAAAACCGCACTCAAACTTTTGGGACGCGACACCGGCGAACTTCGATTGCCCCTCTGCGCCCTTGATCTGGCGGGGGAACAAAAAGTACGGCAAACTCTGGTGAACTACGGGTTGTTACCCAGCTGAGTACTGGTATTGGCGGGGATATTCGGTTTCACAAGGTTTGCCAATACCGGTTCGATGGTGATGTCGTCCACCAAAACCGACCCCATCCCGGTGAGAGCGACCACTGCGCGTATGCGCCCGGAAACGGGGACTTGGCGAAACAGTGTTACTTTGCGCCACCCCTGAGTTTGCGTGGTTCGAAAAGCGAGGGGTTCGCCCGAAGCGCTGTCATAGAAAAGCGCCCCATCCACGGAACCAACAATCTTTTGAGGGACATTTAGCCACGCGCTTAGTTTCACCCAACTTCCGGGGGCCAATTTTAAGTCGGGCGTGTGAATCGCCAAAAAAGCCCTCTCCAAGGCAGCCGGGGGATTGTTCTGATCTTTGGCATCCAGTTTGAGTTCAAGGGATTGGTTACCCGTATGCTTGGCCGAACGGGTCCGCTGAATCGTAGGAAGGACATCTTCCAAGGGAATGTCTCGTTGGGTCATCCACCCTTGAGGAGATTGAGTACCCGTCAATTCAAAGTCGCCACCTTGAAGCAGGTTTTCTCCTGATTTGAGGCCGCCCGTTGAGGCAAGCCATTTGTAATGGCCCGGCAAACTGTAAAAACCGGACAAGCCCGGGGCACCCACCACATTGTCAAATTCCATCAAGGCATGATCCCAACAGGCCCTTTGCAAAATCCTAAGCGGCCTCATGGCCCGCATCGACTCGGAGTAGGCCTCTTGATGGTTCCCCGAGTTGAAATGACTTCGCCCGCTTTCCCAATAGGATTTCGCCTTGGTTAGAAGTGCCTGACCATCCGGTTGTCCCCTTCCTTGGGCTTCAATGTCGGCATAAATTCTGGCAGTCCGGTCGATGCTAATTCCCGCCAAGTCCACGGCCCATTGGGCGGCGGTGGGCACCATCTTTCGCTGCAAATCCTGAAAGCGCACCACTAGGCCAGTCGGGCTCAGGTCCGAGGTAAACACCACTGCCCCCGTTAAATTGAATTCCTTGAAAACGATCCTATAGCCGCCGGTAACCCGTTTCCAAGGGATCGAACGGACCTGATGGGGACTGACCTCCCATGCTTGGTGACCCGCCGGAATGGCCGGGATCACCATGGCCAATTCCGCCAACGCCCCTTGTGGAACGGCACACTGTGCCCCCTTTCCCATCCAGATGGGCAGGACCAAAATCGACTTTTCAGATCGCAAAACCGCCGCTTTGACATCCGGGTGGCTTGTTTCGAGCCAATAGGGTTTCTCCGCCGCCAAAAGGACCGGCTCCAATAGTTGAAATTCCTGATTTAAAAGCGCCATCTGAAGCAATTTGTCCCGACCGGCTTGGGCATCGGAAAGGGCTCCATCGGACCAATATCCAAGCCCCTTGATCCCGCTAGCGATGGCGGTGTAGGCCAGCAACCGGATCTGCTCCGGGGATGGTCCCGCCGGATCCGCCGAGGTGCCCGCCTCTTGGTGAAAGGAGGCCGCGGCCCACTCCGGGGGCTGTGCTTGAATCCATGTCCAGGTGTAAACCCCATCAAGGGACAGGTTGCGCTTTTGCATTAACCAATCACGGTAACCGGTCAATTCCAGCGTTGTTCCAAGGGGAAATCGGTGTGCTCCCAAAAGAACCTGATCAATCCCCTTGGCAAACCGACCAAATCCATCCGCAACATCCACAAACACGGGCCGATTCGGGTCGGCATTTTTATAGGACTGGGCCAGTCGAACGGTCTGGGGCACCTTCTCCATGGCCAAATTGGTGCCTAGGTCCCAGCCGATAACCGCATCTTGTTCCAGAAAGCGCCCCATCCTTTTGGAAAGCAACGCCCCATTGACCTGACCATTGGTTAAATTGTTCGAACTGGTTAGGGTACCGGGCGTTTCCCCTGTCCCTGAAACGGTTTCTGTGGCGATGGGTCCAAGCACGGGAACCACCCAAAATCCTTGGGTTACGGCATCGTCCAACAATCCTTGCGGGGTCGAGGCATCCAACCAGAGTGTATTGAATCCGGCATCGCGGAGCGTTTTTAATGGTGTCCCGGTATGCCTCACACCCCGCAGGAAAAACTTTTGCCCACCCACTTCAAGGTGATTACCTCGCACCTTAACTTCGGAAATGCGCCGTGCAATGGACCCGGGAACCGCCGTCGAAGGTGACCCGCCGTTGGCGGCCAACCCTACGGGACTCTTGGCTTCGCTTAAGGGGCCAGCTTCAAGGTCATCGAACCAAACCTCGACATTGCCGGGTCCAACCCCCACATTCACCAAAATGCGGTCCACATAGGCATCCACGATGGACAACTCGCGTTTGGCTTCAAGTTGTAGGATTTGCTGCTGCTCCTTGAGCTTTTTGGTGGGTTGCCGAAGGCTTAGTTGCTGCCACCGATTGGTAAGCTGATAGGTGTCCCCGGGAAGGACCGCGGTCAAGGCCCGATCCGGATTGGCGGGATCGCGTTCTTTGGGTAGAACGACCCGGCAAAGGATTTGAATGCCCGGCCGATTGGCCCGGATCCAACTGCCAATAGCAAGTTCTTCCGTGACAGGTGCCTTGCCAATGTCGATAAAATAGGGCACATAAGACGGCTTTGCTAACGAAATTTTCAATTCTTCACTGCGTTGCCCGCTGTGATAAATCTCCTCGGTAATACGGTGACTTTGAACCGTAACGGGCCCGGTGGCTTGACCGGCTTGAAAAAAAGTTTCGCGGGCTTCAAATCCCAGATTGAGTGCCTGTTGAGAAAGGCAAAGGGGGGCAAAACATAGCCATAAACCCATTGCCACCAAAAGGTTTCGCCAAGTACACACCATTTTCGCCTCCGCAAAAAGATCCAACCGGAAGGTTTAGCATGATATTGGCAAACAGGGCAAGCTCAGTTTTCGACTTGATGGGCCAAAAGACGCCTTGAACGAATACAACCCGAACCCTTTTTTTTATCCAACCGGGGTTCATTTTATTTCGAACAGGTTATTCCGGAGGTTATTTCTTTATGGAATAGGGGCGGACATAGGGAAAACAGGGAACAGGAGGGCATCGTATGTGTTCGTGTTTTCCGTGCCGAAATTGCCAGTTACGGACAAACTGGAAACCGGCGGGGGGTGGGCGTCAGCCCACTGATTCTTGAGGATTCTAACGAGCCGAAAGCGTTAGCGACGGACAATTAAGGTAGAATTTGAACGAAGTAGGCACACTCCGTGTGCCGTTCTTGATTTTGGGCAGACGCCAGTTCCCTATTGCATCATTTGACCGTCGATGACGCGTCCGGCTCGTTAAAATAAGGAAACCGCCATATCCGTCGGCGAACGCATAAATGGGGCGGGGATCGTTATGGACTTTACAGAGCCTGATGGCTTAGCGCAGCAATCCCGCCACCACTTTCGCCTTGCTCCCCGCGGTTAGGTGTTCGGCCCGGCCATTTTGGTACCAAGTGAGCTTGGCATGATCTAGGCCAAACTGGTGCAGTATTGTTGCCTGAAAATCGTTGGGTGTCACAATATTTTCCGCCGCCCGATGGCCCACCTCGTCGGTGGCCCCATAAGTAATCCCCTGTTTGATACCACCGCCGGCAAGCCAAATCGAAAATCCTTGGCCATTGTGGTCTCGGCCCGTGGTCTGGTTTAGTTCACCCTGAGACACCGGCAAGCGCCCGATTTCGCCCCCCCAATGGACAATCGTGGAGTCCAACAAGCCACGCTGTTTCAGGTCCATCACCAAGGCGGCGGAGGGTTGATCGGTCTGTTGACAAATACCAGGCAAGCTTCCCCGGATGTTGTTGTGGGTATCCCAAGGCTGGCCCCCAAGGAACAGTTGAACAAACCGCACACCCCGTTCCACCAGCCGTCGTGCGATCAGACATCGCTCGCCGTAAGATCTTGTGGCCGGCTGATCAAGGCCGTAGAGTTTGTGAATGTATTCTGGTTCCGAAGCGAGGTTAAAGGCTTCCCGGGCGGAATCTTGCATGCGGGCCGCCAATTCAAAACTGGCAATTCGAGCCTCCAATTCCGGGTCCGGCTTGGGCGATCCCGCCTGATTCGCCTTCAGGTGAATTTGATTGATCTTCGCCAAAAACGCAAGGTCCCTTGCTTGAGGCGCCCCCCGGTTGGATGAGGGGGGATCAAGATCAAGGATGCGAGGTTCCGTGGGCCTAAGGACGGTGCCCTGATACATGGGAGGCATGAAACCCGAGGACCAGTTGGTGGCCCCATCCACAGGATGTCCCCCTGGATCACCCAAAACCATGTATGCGGGCAGGTTTTGAGAAGGGTTTCCAAGGCCATAGACAAGCCAGCTTCCCATGGTGGGTCGCCCTGTAACCCCCGCGATTCCACCATGAAAATAGCGAATCGAAACCTCGTGGCCATTGTGGCCGGTGTGCATCGACCTCACCAAACTAATATCATCAACGATTCGTGAAGTCCAAGGAAGCAGTTCGGAAAGTTCCGTTCCACATTTGCCCTGTTTTGCGAATTTCCAAGGGCTTCCGAATAGTTTTTTGCTGGCCGCATTCACAAAGCTATATTGGACATCCCCTTTGTAATCTTTGCCATTCATCCGAGTTAGCTCGGGTTTGGGATCAAACAGGTCCACATGGCTGGGCCCGCCGTGCATGAATAAAGAAATCATGGCCCGGGCCTTCGGGGCGTGGTGCGGCTCTTTGGAAAGCATATCCGCCGCCAGATTTTCCCCGGGCTTGGGGGGAGAAGCTTTGGCACCATCGGCCAAAAGGCTGGCAAGGGCGATGCCCCCTATCCCCGTGGCACGACCCAAGAATTCGCGTCTAAGCAGCCCCCTGGAATAGGGAGTCTCGGCCTGTTTTGAGTTTTCAGGGTGCATGGAGGAACTCGTTTGAAATCAGTAATTGATGGGTCAGGTGTGCCAAGGCCGCTTTGTCGGGAAGACCGGGCTTGGCCCCCGGAACAGGTCCCGGAGGGGATTGGGACTTAACCAATTCTTGGGACAATGCTCTTTCCAGAGGGCTAGGATCCCTAAGCAATATTTTCTGCCATGCTAGGCTTACGGCACGGTCAAGAAGGGGGTCGCCCTCACTATTAACGGCTTTTCCTTTTTCCAAAACATTCCAAATCACCCCGGCCAAATGGTTGGCCTGGGCATGGACAAAATCGCCGTTTAGAAGCATCAAGGACTGAGGGGCGTTGGTTGCCACAATTCGCTTTTCGCAAAGGATAACATTCAAAGGCTGATCGAAAGCTCCCATAAGGGCGATCGGTTTGGACCGTTTTTGTTGCAGGTAGATGGACCTTCGGGGTTTGTCCTCTGGAACAAGGATTTGCCCGGAGGCATGTTCAATCACTGGAATGGGCGGCCCAAATGCCAAGGAATCCAATCTCCCCGTAGCCACCAACATTCGGTCTCGCAAAATTTCGGCATCCAATCGGAGGACCCCATGCCTATGTTGCAGGGCGTTATTGAGATCGGCTTTATCCCCAAAAAGGCTGTGGGTGGTGGCTTGTTGCCAAGTTTTGGATTGGAGAATAAGGCGATGAATGGCCTTTAGGCTCCATTTTTGTTGGAAAAGTTCAAGGGCCAACCAATCCAAAAGTTCCGGGTGGCTAGGTTTTTGCCCCAGCTTGCCAAATTCGGCCGGGGTGTCCACCAAGCCTTTGCCAAAATGGTGCATCCATACCCTGTTCGCCATCACCCGCCCAAAAAGAGGATGGGTTCCGCTGGTTAGGTGCTTGGCATAAGCCATCCTTCGCCCGGAGGACTGGGTCCCAGGGCCCTTGATTGGGATGGTCACCGATTTCGAATCCGGCGAAAGGACGCTAAGGTCGCCCGGCAACACATCGCCTTTTGGTTGTTTGGGATCCCCCCGATAGTGGAGCTTTGTTGGTGGAATAGCGCCCGTTTCATCGAGTACCATGACAAACCCTTCCGGGGGACGGGTTGCCCGTTTAACCTCGGCCTCGGAACGGAGCTTTTTCACTTCGTCGGCACCGGGTTGGTTGTATTGGTACAGAACTCCCCCCGAAATCACCAAGCTGGGGTTCTTCGCCAACAAATCCTTTTGCTCCGCCGTTCGCTTTTCACCCGCATCAAGGGCTTCGCGGAGTTTGTTACGAAGGGGATCGGGCTGTTTTTGCAACTCTTTGGCAACCGTCTCCTTGACCAAAACCACTTCCCGATCATTGGCTTTTTTCATTCCCTTGGAAACTTCCGCCTCCACCTCGGTGGCTTTGGCACGATCCTTGTCGGAATAAAGCGATACCAACCTTTGGCCGGGACCTCGCCAAGCACCCGGGTTGACGGCAGGCTCCACAATCGCCCGGATGCGAAAGTAATCCTCCTGCGAAATGGGATCATAGCGATGATCATGGCATTGGGCGCATCCCACAGAAACACCAAGCAACGCCGCCGAAAACACCTTGACCGTATCAGTCATTACCTGCTCTGCTCCCTCCGCGGAGGAAGCGCCGGGGATCATGCGCAAAAAGCCCGTTGCCGCTAATATCTCCTTTTGGGGCATCGTCAGATTGTTCCAGGGTTTGGGAACCAAATCGTCGCCCGCCAATTGTTCCATGACAAATCGATCCAAGGGCATATCCGCATTCAGGGAACGAATCACCCAATCCCGAAAGCGCCAAGCATGGTCCCTTGGCGAATCGGCGGAGCCGTCCCCCTCGGAGTCGGCGTAACCTACAACATCAAGCCAATGGCGGCCCCAGCGTTCGCCATAGGCGGGCGAAGAGAGCAGTTTATCAATCGCCAAGATCCAACGATTGGGATCTTTGTCGGCCTCAAAAAGCTGAACTTGCTCAAAAGTTGGGGGAATCCCAGTCAAATCAAGCGCGGCCCTAATGAAAAGATCTCGAGGAGAGGCGGGCGGATTAAACCCCAAACCCTTCTCTTTGAGCTTTGCCTCGATTAGAAAATCAATGGGATTGACCCGAATCCCTTTCGGCAGGTCCGGTTTTTTCAATGGAACAAACGCCCACCAATTCCGATCTTCCTCGGAAATCCAAAACCCTGTTGGCAGGGTTTCCGGCTCGGGCTTATTGGTCATCGCCCCTTCATTGATCCAGCGTTCAACCAGGGCAATTTGTTCTGGGGGGACTTTTTTCTCGGTAGGCGGCATTTCTCCTTGGTTCATTCTTTCCCAAAGGAGACTTTTGGTATGTTGTCCAGGAAGGACCACCGGTCCGGATTTGCCCCCTTTTACTGCGAACCGCTTTAGCCTAAGGTCCAGCCCCGCTTTGGGGTTGGCCGAACCACCATGGCAATCCAAGCAATAGGCTTTGAGAATAGGCCGGATATCAGTTTCAAAGTGGAGTTTATCGACCTTTTTTACGAGAACAGGGGCGGGTGCCACCTGATTTCCGGTTAGACAAACAATCATTATAATTAACGAATTCATCTTCAGACTCAGGGGCCAGCGGTCAGGTGGGAGGATGGGAAACTTTTTTGGCAGGTAAGACTATTGTCGCCCCATTTGTTCCCGAAATCAACCATATTTCTGGCCAAATCCCAATTCGAGACCAAACTCTTCACCGGCCCCTCATTAGCTTCGCATTACCACAGCCCCCGCAATGCCTCCTCAAGGCCCC
>SIAL01000142.1 GCA_009691815.1 Gemmataceae bacterium
GCCCACCGCTCGCCTAGGTTGCCTTATGCGCGGACGATAGCCCAGTCGCTTAGGGCTCACTTTTGGACAAATTGAATTCAACAAGTCCCTGAGTGGGAACTGTTACAGAAAAAGGAGTTGTATTAGGGTCTTTGAAACTCAAAAGGATGCCATTCATTTTGGCATCTTTGGCAGGGGCGGGGGGCGCTCCGGCATCCCCCATCTTTGGTCCACCGCCTTTTGCTTTTTTCATCTCCATGCCTTTGGGAGGGCCGCCTTTGGCTTTTTTCTCCCCTTCTTTGGGGGCATCCGGGGAAATACCGCCCGCCTTAAACTCCAAGCCCATTTTCTTGGCGGCACCTGGATCCATAATCATGGTTGCGCCTTTTGCCCCTTTTTCAAAACAAACATGATATTCTCCTGGGGCGGCGGCAAGACTTACCATGCCGCTTTCGTCGGTCAACCCACTAATCGAAGAGGGCCCACTACCATCTTTGGGGGAGAGAAAAACGCAAACATCCCCGATCGGTTTATCATCGAGGATAACTTTGGCCTGAAAGGTAACGCGGGCACGGGGATCAAAACAGCCCAGTGCCACAATTAAAAGCATTCCCAACAGGGCAAACGCAATTCGACGCTTCATGACAGAACCCCTAATTACCCTTTGGACGAAAAACAGGTTAGGAAACGGGGGACAACCCGATACTAGGCAAGATTTTTCCGAATTTCACCGATGAGGCCAAGCAGCTTCTTGAATGGGTCGGCAAACTTTTCCAACCCTTCACTCATTAGTGTAGTTTCCAAATGTTTCATGTCAACCTTGGCGTCAATGTCGGCAAGGATTTCGGCTGTGGGCAACTGGTCCACTTGCCGGGTGAATGACCGGCCAGATTTTTCCGCCGCCACATTTGTGCCTGGGGGGTTGGTCTCGATGTCCGATCCCGCAAAGGAGGCGATATATTTGCAAGGATCGTCCTTGGGATCCTTGGTTCCGGTACTGGCGAAAATGATTTCTTGTTGGAGTTTGAGGTTCTTTTCGGCCCACCATTTTTGGTTGAGGGCCCAGACGCGCTTGGCGTTTACAATACCCACCATCCCTTGTGCCGCGGGGGTTAGGGTGGCGGCGTGCTTTTGGGTGTAAACATCCAATCGACTTACGAAAATTGAATAGACCGACTTGAAGGAGTCAAGGGAGGAGCGTTTTTGCGCGCCGCGCCAAACCCCTTCTCGGGCGGTGAAATATTGTTCTTGGCTGAAAATCAGGGTGACATTGAGGGTGATTCCCGCGGCGGCCAAATCCTCCACGGCGGCAAGGCCCGCAGGGGTCGCGGGTACTTTGATCATGCGGTTTTTGTGGCCTTTTGCATAATGCTTGCCCAATTCAATGTATTTGGCGGCTCGCTCGGCCGTGCTTAGCGGACAAGCGCTGTCCTCGAGCAGAGGATCAAGTTCAAAGCTGACATAGCCATCGTTCCCTTTGGTTTCTTCCCAAACAGGAAGAAACACATTTTGGGCTTTTTGAACAAGGCGGTCGGTCATTTCCCAAGCGATGGCCGAGTCATCCTTGCCACCCTTAATGAGTTCCCGAATTTCGGCATCAAAGCGGCCGGTTCTAAGGAGGTCGCTAATGATAATGGGGTTGGAGGTTGCCCCGGTGGCGCCTAACGCGCGGTTGGAAACCACCAAGTCAGGATCAATCGAATCGAGCCAAAGTTTGGTGCCGGTGGAAATAAGAGATTTCAGAGGACTGGACATGAAACACCCCAAAAGGAAAAACCCAAACAATCGCCTAGGGATAATCTAAGGCGGCCCCCCCGGGGTTCAAGGCTCCCGGGGTTCAAGGGTAATGGGGCAAAGGAAAAAGCGGGCCCTTTGCTCTTTAGGAATCAATACCTTTTAGGAATCAATACCTTTTAGGAATCAATACCCTTTAGGAATCAATACCCTTTAGGAATCAATACCCTTTAGGAATCAAAATGAAAGGTCTAATTTAAAGCTTTTTCAATGGCCTTGGTAAGTTCTTCGGAATCCGGTTCTATCCCCGGTTCAAAGCGGGCCAAAATTTTGCCCTCTTTGCTAACTAGGAATTTGGTGAAGTTCCACTTTACCGGCCCCCCGGTCTTTGGATTGTTTTCTTTCGAGGTCAGGAACTGATAAAGGGGGCAGGCATCGTTTCCGGTAATCTTGGTTTTTGCCATGAGATCAAAGGTAACGCCATAATTTTTTTTGCAAAACTGGGTGATTTCGAGGTTGGACCCTGGTTCTTGGGAGCCAAATTCGTTGGAAGGGACCCCGATAACGGCCAAGCCCTTAGCAGCGTATTTGTCATGCAATGTTTGGAGGCCTTTGTATTGCTGGGTGTAGCCACACTCCGAAGCCACATTGATGACCAAAAGCACCTTACCTTTGTAGGCTTTGAGGCCGACTTCTTTCCCTTGGATGGTTTGCATGGTGAGTTCATGAAGCGGTTTGGCTGCCTTTTCCTCCGCAAAAAGGGGAAGGATTGGCAGCAGGGTAATGGCAATGGAAGTCATTTTCAGGCAAAGGCTCATGTCGATCTCCGAGGGTAAATCGATTTCTGGGGTGTTTCAGGGGAACGGGCACCCCTTGCCCGCCTATAGAATGATAGGATATGGGAAACGATTAGGTTGGCCCCGATGAGGCATCGGGCTGATCTTTGGGGATATTTTGCAACACCGCGAGAGCTTCATGGTAACCAATGACCTGATCCGCAATTTTTCGATTATTGCCCATATTGACCATGGCAAAAGCACCCTTGCGGACCAATTTCTCCTGAAAACGGGGGCCATTTCCCAACGCGAATTTAGGTCCCAATTGCTCGACGGGATGGACCTCGAAAGGGAGCGGGGCATTACGATCCGGATGCACCCGGTTACCCTTTACCACCAACACCAAGGCCAAACCTACGAACTCAACCTGATCGATACTCCTGGGCATGTGGACTTTACCTATGAAGTTAGCCGTTCTTTGGCGGCTTGCGAAGGGGCAGTGCTTTTGGTGGATGCCACCCAAGGGGTTCAAGCTCAGACGGTCGCCAATGCCTACCTTGCGATTGAGAATAACCTGACCATCGTTCCCGTATTAAACAAAATCGACATGGACCTTTCCCGGCCAGACGAAGTAAAGTCGGAAATGGAACAGGTTCTTGGGATCAATCCTGAGGAAGTTCTCAGCACCAGCGGCAAAACAGGCCAAGGGGTCGATGAGTTAATCGCGGCCCTGATTGAACGCATACCGCCCCCCAAGGGGAGCCCGGATGACAAAACGAGGGCGCTGGTTTACAACAGCCATTTTGACTCGTTTAAAGGTGTTGTGATCTATATCCGCATCATGGAAGGCAAAATCAAGAAGGGCCAGCGCATCAAGTTGATGGGGCAGGGCTCCGAGCATGTCGTCATTGAAATGGGCCAGTTTCGCCCCAACCCCACCGTGATTGACGAGCTAAGGGCCGGTCAGGTGGGTTACCTAATGGCCCAGATCAGGAAACTGGACGATGTGAAGATTGGCGACACGGTCACCGATGCGTTCGACTCGGCCGAAATAGCCTTGCCCGGTTACAAAGAACCCAAACCGATGGTGTTTTCGGGTCTTTACCCGAGTAACAACAACGACTACGAGAATCTCCGGGACGCCTTGGCCAAACTGAGGCTCAACGATTGCTCGTTTACCTATGGCCCCGAAAACAGCGAAGGGCTGGGCTGGGGTTTCCGCTGCGGCTTCCTTGGGATGCTCCACCGGGAAATCATCCAACAGCGCATCGAGCGAGACAGCGAATTGGATCTGGTTCAGACCGCGCCCAATGTGACTTATGAGATCCTGACGAAAAAAGGCGAGATCGTTGTCGTTGATAATCCCCAGAAAGTGCCCGATTCCGGCCAGATCGAGGAATTCCGCGAACCCTTCATCAAGATCAACTTCCTGATCCCCTCCTCGAACATCGGGGACATCATGAAGCTTTGCACCGAACGAAGGGGCCTGTTTTCGAAGACAGAATACCTAAGCCCCGTCCGGGCGATGGTGACCTATGACATGCCTCTGGCCGAGGTGATTTACGACCTCTTCGACAAGTTGAAATCGATTACCAAGGGCTATGGAACCATGGATTACGAGATCATCGGCTTTCGTGCCGAGGATCTTGTCCGCCTTGACATTCTTGTGGCGGGCAAAAGAGTTGACGCCCTTTCGACCATCTTGCATCGAAGCACCGCCGAGGTGCGTGGGCGCCGAATGATTAAAAAAATGCGTGAGGAGATTGATCGGCATCTCTTCGAGGTGGTGCTTCAGGCGGCGATCGGCGGACGGATCGTGGCCCGGGAGAGCATTTCCGCCATGCGCAAGGATGTCACGGCCAAGTGTTATGGTGGCGATGTGAGCCGAAAGCGCAAGCTGTTGTCCAAGCAGGCCGAGGGCAAAAAGCGGATGAAACAGGTCGGACAAGTAGACATTCCCCAAGAGGCCTTCTTGGCTGTGTTGGAGACTGGCGAATGAGCAATGCAATAAGCCAAACCGGGGACCTGGAAAAAGAGACCTACAAGCCGGTTTCCCTTTCCACTTGGGGGGATTTGACCAAACCCCCGGCGCAGGAAAAAAATTCCCGCACCGGCATGGTTGAAACTTGGCGGGAAGTCGTCGAAACAATTGTGTTCGTGGTCGTTCTGGTTCTCATTCTCCAGTCCTTTGTCGCGGCCTGCTTTGTGATCCCCACAGGATCCATGGCGGAATCCCTTTTTGGCTATCACAAAAAAATTGAATGCCCTGCTTGCGGGACCCAATTTGCCATCAACTGCAGCCAAGAGGTGGAACACCCTGAATCGGGTTATCGTGTTGATCATGGTGTTTGCCCCAATTGTCTGGAGGAAACATCTTTAGATGGTCCCGGTCGCCGCAAAGGTGAGCCGGGCAAAAGCTTGCCCGATCCCGGCCCCACAACCGGCGATAGGGTTATCGTTTCCAAGTTCTTTAATGACTTTTTGGGAATCCCATACGCCCGGTTCGATGTGGTTGTTTTCAAATACCCCGGCAACAGTCATCCGCTGGATGCGGGTTATGGCAATCCGCCTTTCCCTATTTCCGGGCCACAAAAAGACCATACCGCGATGAATTACATCAAGCGACTTGTGGGACTCCCCGGCGAGAGCATCGCCATCCATGGCGGGGACCTTTACAAGATGGACGGATGGCAATTGCACGCGGTTGATCATCCGAGGAAAATCGACCTTTGGAAATTTGAAAATATGTATGAAAACGAGGCTCAGGAAGATTTCCGCCAAGGAAAGTTTCAAATCCTGCGCAAGTCTCCCAAGGTTGTCCTTGCGGAAAGTCGTCCTGTTTATGATCACGACCATCCGCCCGCCGATCTCCCTAATTTGCCACGGTGGATCAATCCGGAAGGAGGCTTTTTGCCCGACGGAAAAACCGCTTTTGTGGTAAACTCCAATGAACCCGGGAAAACCCAATGGATACGCTACCAACACCTCTTGAGGGGTAACACCGATCCCTCGACCGGACAACCCCGCAAGCAACTCATCACCGATACGATGGCCTACAACGACATTAGCCGACACCGGGCGATGGGTGTGGGAAATAACTGGGTTGCCGACCTAATTCTTGAGGCCTTGGTCGAAACTTCACCCGCCACCAATCAGGGTGCCTTGCTATTTGAGCTTTCGCGGGGACCGGATCGGTTTGAGGCGCGTATCGACATTGGCGGGAAATCGGCCGAGATTTTTCGAAAAACAGGGTTGGAAAAAGTCTCACTAGCCAAGGCCAACCTATCCTGGCCCTCCTCTGGGTCGGTGCTTGTTCGGATGGGGAATGTCGATCAAACCGTTCACCTTTGGATCAATGGCAACCCGGTTTTTGGGGAGGGGATCGGTTTTGACGCTCCCAAAGATTTTGCGCCGACTTTGGAAAATGATCTGGAACCGGCCTCCATCGGTTTTGACGGAATCAAAGGCAAGGTCAGTGGGATCAAACTAAGGCGGGATACCTATTACACGGTTCGAGTGAGTATGCCCCAAGATCCGGATGTTTCGGTTCGGGATTGGACCGCCGGTCCTGAGTTGGCCAAGGGTGCCTACCCCAAGGAGTGGGAAGCACTAAGGCAACTTCCGGTTAAGACTTATTTCGTGCAACCGGAACATTACCTTTGCATGGGCGATAACAGTTCCCACAGCTCGGATGGCCGTTCCTGGGGATTGGTACCGCATCGGCTCATGCTAGGACAAGCGGTTGGTGTCTATTGGCCGTGGGGAAGGATGGGACGCATCCGATGAGTGAGGCACCGCCCGAGGCTACGGCACCCCAATCGAAAAGGGAAGATCCCGCTTTTCCGATAAAAGCGCCCAAAAGGGGTGAATGCCAAATTCGGGTCCGCTATGCGGAAACCGATCGAATGGGTCTGCTTCATCACGCCAATTATCTAATCTATTTTGAACAGGCTAGGACAGAGCTTTTGCGGGATGTCGGCTACAGCTATCGCGACCTAGAAGACAAGGGATTCCTCCTTGTTTTGACCAAGATCGAGGTGCGTTACAAGCGACCCGCCTATTATGATGACCTGCTCCACTTGGTAACCACCGTGGAACGAACAACGGGCGTTCGCATTGACCATCGCTATGAGGTGTCACGCAATGGCGAATTACTTGCCGAAGGAAACACCACCCTGGCGTGCATTGATCGTGATGGTAAACCGCAAGGCCTGCCCGGTTTCTTGCGGGATCGCTAGACGGGTTACCCGATTTGTTGCGATTTCCATTTCCAAGGTGGGAGGACGCCCATGAATGCGTTACTGGTGCGGGGATTGCTGCCCCTCATTTTCGCCCTCGGGCCGTGGGTGATGACTTTTTGTCTGTTGATCGCGATTCCCGCCGATGCCCGGGAATTCTATTCCCTTCACTTGACCCGCCTCGACTGGATTATCCTTGGCTTTGGGGCCGGGCTGTTCATTTGGCAAACCTTGGCGCTTTGGCTTGGACTGGTCACCGCCCAGGGTGCTGGTGATGGCAGCGACCTTGTTTGGTTGAGGCAACTTTCCATGGCGGTCGAATGGTTTCCCCTTTTGGGACTCTTGGGTACGGTGATCTCCATCTTGCAAACTTTGGCAAACCTTGCCCCCGGCACCCCGGTGGAGGAGGTTATTAAAAACTATTCCCCGGCCCTTACGGCCACGGCAAGTGGTCTTTTTGCGGCCTTGGGCAATCTTTTTCCGCTCTGGATGGGCAATTTGGGTCTGCTTTTGATTCAGCCCTTGGCGCAGGGGCCCGACCCCACTCCCCGTGTGGAGGTATAGCGCTTGGCCTTAACATTGCCAGCAACCAAGCGTCGTCTGGTGTGGATGCCACCTGGGCATTCCCCCTTCCGATTTCTTATTCCCCTAATTGATGTCCTTTTGGTCTTGTTTGGACTATTCATGATCGTTCAGGTGATGCAAGCCCCGCCAAAGGAGGGGAACTCAAAAGACAATTCAAATCGACCCAAAACCTTGGCTCCCGCTTTAGACAAGGACCATCAAGTCGAGGAACTCCGCAAAAAACTGACCGACCTCACCCAGAAATTTGCTTGGGAAAGAGAATCCCTCCGGTTAACATCGGCCTCGGAATTGGCTGGAATGCTGGCCGTCTCGGTCCTTCAGATTCATCCGGTGGACGGGCATTTATTTTTGGAGGATGGCCAAACCATTCGCACCGAGGCCCAGGCGCGAGCTTACATCGAAGCGGACCGGGCAAGGCAATCCGCCACGGTGGCCGACGCGGAGAAAAAACTGGTTTACCTGCTTCGGTTTCCAAGGACGGAGAGTCTTTTCCCCACCCGCAAACAGGTAATGGAATACCAAAGGTGGTTCAAGGGAACCGTCCTTTCAAGCGATCCCGCACCAATTTCTACCCAAAAAACGGGGGAAAAAAATCCATGAATGGCGATTTGTGGTCACTTCTCAAGGATAGTTCCTTTTGGTTTAGCATCCGAGGGATCTTGGCCTTGCTTGCCGGGATTTTTGCCGGTTTGGCCACCTACCATTCCATTGAACTTGCGTTTGGCCGCATTCTTATCCGAGGCCTCAAAAATGTCTGGATGCGAGGGGCCATTCGTTGGGCCCCTACTCTTACGGTCGGAGTACTTGTCTTCTTAATGTTTTGTTCCGGGGGTGGCGGTCAGGGGTTGGGCACCGGTGG
>SIAL01000143.1 GCA_009691815.1 Gemmataceae bacterium
ACGACTCGAAAAAGGCAAATAGCGATCAAGATCAATCCCACAAAGAGGTGGGTTGCGTGGATGCCTGTTAAGGTAAAATAAAAGGAAGCCCAAAGGTTGCCATTTGGCAAAGCCGGATACACCGGCAAGGCAGGATGTTCGCTAAGAATTCGGTTTGCCTCTTGGGCGGCCTCCACCGGGCTTAGTGGCCGGATATAATCGCCATTGGCTTTTTTTCCGTCCCGAAGCAAGGCAAGAAACGCCTTTGCCGCATCCCTATCCGATCCTTGTTGATCGGGATGGTTGGCGACATATTCCTCCAATTGGCCACGCTGGCGATCCAGCCATACCCTTTGCCCTGGGGCCAATATTTGCATCCGCCTTTTATCTTGTGATTGGTTATTATTGACCGCTTCCGCAATGTTGCCCGGGATTAAGCCATGATGGAATTTGTCTCTGTATTCACTGGCCTTAATGCCCAAGAAGGCGATACCCAAAACAAACCCCAACCCCAATCCTCGAATGGCTCCTTGGCGGTTTTTGGATTGTAATGCGTTTAGGGCAAAACTCAAACAGAGGCTACTTAATACAAGCAATATCGTGTTCAGGGTTCCCAACCAGGGCTGGATGTGGGTTTGCTCCCTAGTGGGCCAAAGGTTGGCATTCCCCCCCGTGGCCCCGGCTTTGAGAACATAGCACCCGGCCAAGAGCCCGCAAAACAACATGACTTCGGTGGCTAAAAACAGCCACATTGCCAGTTTGGCGGAGGGGAAGGTTGGTACTTCCAATGTTGGATTGGGATGATCCGCAACAGCGGTCATGGGGATTGCTCCATTGGAGGAATCGAAGGGAGAATCGAAACAAGAACCGGATTAACCCCCGCGGACCTTGTGATCCAGGTGTCCAAACAAAGGAGCAAAAGCAGCAGAGGCAAGACCACCAAGGAGACCCGCAATACGATTTTGGCGGTACCAAAGCAGGGTTTTCTCTGAAACAAAATGGTTGACCAAAGAAACCATCCTCCCACTGCGGATGCCCCTGTCAAATAAACCAAGTCCCACCATCCGTGGACTCTGCCTTGAATCAAAATGGGGAAGGAGGCCGTTGCCATCATGGCGAGCGTATAATTTCGCATTTGTGCGGCGGTGGCTCGACCGGATGTGTCTTTCACGGTCAACATATGCATTCCGGCTCCGGCATATTGGTCCTTATACATCCAAGCTATGGCCAGAAAATGGGGAATTTGCCAAAGAAAAAGGACCGCAAACAGCACGGCACAGGGAGGTTCGATATGACCCACCACACCGACATAACCGATAACCGGAGGCAAGGCCCCCGGGATGGCGCCAATAAGAGTGTTCAAGTTGGTCCGTGTTTTGAGGGGAGTGTAGACCAATACATAGCTCAAATGGGTCACAAGTGCCACCCATGCTCCCATGGGATCTCCCTTGTTCAGCAGGATGGCCATACCAACAATTCCCGTGACGATCCCAAAGCCCCATGCTTCTGTTTTGGAAATCCGCCGGGCGGGAAGCGGTCGCTTTGCTGTCCGAACCATTAGGCCATCGGTTCGGATCTCCATTGCCTGATTAAAGGAGCTGGCACTGGAGGATACCAATGCGGCCCCCAAAACAAGCCAACCAACCTGTACCCAATCCACGGTCAAGTTGTTCGCAAGTGCGGCTAAAATCGATCCTGCCGCCACCGAGAAAAGCACCAAGGTTGCAACCCTAGGCTTTGTCAGGGCAAGGTAATCTTTAAGGGTTCCGGTCAACGAACGGGGCATGGATTGGGTTTCGCTTAAGGGTGTTTGAGAAGGTTTCATTATCCACCCCCCTGTGGGAGTTTGGAGTCCGTGGAGGGTTGCCGTGGAATAAAAGAAGCCCTTATTGCCAACACCAATGATCCTGCCAAAACAAAAGCTCCGATCAAAGTGTGCGATGTTCGAACCGCCGCCTGACCCAAATTGACCGCTGCCTCAATTAATGGTTTGCCGGTGCCAAACTTGCCTATCCATGCCTCAATGCCAAGAAGAACTTGGAAAAGGACTAGGATCAAAAGCATTCCTGATGCGGGGCCAAACCAGCGAAAGATTTCACGGTATTGAAGCCCTTTCAGGTGGATGCCTACGATGAATGCGGGAATAAGGCAGCCAAAAAAGAGGTGGAGTCTTTGGGCGATAGGATGGTGAAAGTGACGAAGCCAGACCGCCCAAACAAGTTGAAGCAGGCATAGCATCAAAAGTCCATGGGTCCAGATTAGGACCCCCCGTCGGGTCTTTGGAATGGCCATGGGAGACGGGGGATTGCGCTCCAAGGTTAAAAGGGCTAGAAGGCCCGCCATACAGGCAAAAACAACTTGAGCCAGCGCTCCATGAATGCTGGCCAGTTGAGGTCCAACAATCGCGTTAAGGTAAACTCGGAGGCCACCAAGTAGGCCTTGGGAAATTACACCCAGAAACACAAATGCCCCCAAGGTCATGACAAAACGCATGGGGCCTTTTTCCCGATATTCCAAAACCAAAGTGACGAACAATGCGCTTACCCCGGCAATGATGATCCCAAGGCCCGCCCGTAGAATTCCCGGTCGAACTGCTCCGATGGGATCGGTAATCGCCAATTTTGTATCAATGGATGCCATTGTCAAAACGGTGCCAACAATGACCCCGGCAACGCCAAAGATCCAAACTCCCATGGACCGACTTTTGAGGCCGAATGCCACCGTTTGAACCAAAATGGCCACACCTACTAAGTAGCCAAATACCCGGTGAATGTGCTCGATTAAATACCCGGGGCGGTCTTCCTTCCAAAAGGGTACAGAACCCGGCCTCGACGGATCATTGAACAGATACCACGGTTCGGTTGGCCAGAGGGGATCCACCATCCCTACTCGGAATGTGGTAACCAATGTTCCCAAGAGCAGCAACGGTAGCGTTAAGAGAAGGGAAACCCAAACCAGATTCCTCATCCCTCTCTCTCCATGCGCCGGTGGTTTGGCATCTGTGTTCATGAATGTTTCCCTTGTTGGGTTGAATCATGAATTATCCCGGTTTGGGAAAGTCGCCCGCCGGGAGCTTCGGCTACCGCATATTCGTAGGGCCCACGGAGTACGATGGGGGTGGTTTCAAAGTTTCCGTGGCCGGGGGGCGAGGGGGTTTCCCATTCCAAAGTATTTACATCCCAAGGATTCCGACCTGATTTTGGACCAAAAAAGATACTAAAAAGGAAATTGGCCAGGAAAATCACCTGAACAAGGCCCAGAAGGATCGCACAAATCGAAACGAATTGGTTGAGAGGTTGGACCGATGCCAACCAGTCAAAAATGGTGGGGTCGTAATAGCGCCTTGGGTGTCCCCGAATTCCAAGGATGTGCATGGGGAAAAAGGTTCCGTTCGCCAGCAAAAATGTCAGAAAGAAATGGGTCTTTCCTAGGGTCTCGTTCATGGTTCGGCCAAACATTTTGGGAAACCAAAAGTGAATCCCCGCATAGATTCCAAACATGGAACTCAAGAAAAGGACATAGTGAATGTGGGCCACGATGAAGTAGGTGTCATGGATGTAAATATCGACCGGGGTCGAAGCCATGTAGATGCCGCTCAAACCGCCAATGATGAACATGGAAATGAACGCCAGAGCATTAAGTGAGGCGGAGGTAAATCGAATCCGCGAGCCCCATATGGTGGCGAGCCAGTTAAAAATTTTCACAGCCGAGGGCAAAGCGATGAGGATGGTAGCCACCATAAAACCCGTTCCCAGTCGGGGATCCATCCCGCTTTGGAACATATGATGTCCCCAAACGATAAAGCCTAAACCGGCAATTGCGATCATCGAAAAAACCATCGGCATGTAGCCAAAAAGGGGCTTGCGACAAAAGGCGACCAGCACATCGGAAACCATGCCCATGGCGGGCAGGATCATGATGTAAACGGCGGGGTGGGAATAGAACCAGAACAAGTGTTGCCAAAGCAAAGGCTGTCCCCCACCCGTTCCTGTTTGCCAATTGCCAAAAGACAATCCCGCAGGAGGAAGAAAGAATACGGTTCCCACCGTCCTGTCGAGAAATTGCATGATGAGGGCCACCGTAAGAACCGGTAAAGCAAGCGATTGAAGTATGGCGGTAACGAACATTCCCCAGATCGTCAGCGGCATCCGCATTAAAGTCATGCCGGGAGCCCGGCAATTGAGAATGGTAGTGATGTAATTCACCGAACCCATCATCGAAGAAGTACCGCTAAAGATCAGTGCCAAGAGCCAATAGACTTGGCCCTGCCCGGATTGGCCCGCTGCCGGACTATTCCAGCGGCTTTTGATTCTTTCCCAGAGGCTGGGTTCTAGGGATGCTTGGGCTGGGGAATTGGCGGGTGCCGAGGCTTTGGCCGCCGCTTCCAGACCGGGATCGGGTATCTCGGCATTTTGGGTTGCACTGGAAAGGGTGGGGTAAGCGGTCCAACCTGACCCGGCCGCGCCACCATCGACAAAAAAGCTCGCCAATAGGAAGAAAAAAGCGGGCCAAAGGATCCAATACGAAAGCATGTTCAGCTTGGGAAAGGCCATATCCTTGGCCCCGATCATCAAGGGAATGAGATAGTTCCCAAAAGCTCCACCCAACCATGGCACAACCACGAAGAAGATCATCACCGTCGCGTGCATGGTAAAGAGCATTGTGTAAAATTCAGGGGAGATTCGGGAACCCCAAGATGCCGGAATGGAATCGGCCAAAGACGGGAACCATTTCAATAATTCGGTAAGTGCCTGGTTGGGCCATCCCAACTGAAGGCGGACTCCAATGGCCAGCAACCCGCCAAGGATCCAAAAAAACATCCCGGAGAAAAGAAATTGGATGCCAATGACTTTGTGGTCACTGGAAAAAACATATTTCGTCAGAAAGTTACCCGGCGCCGGGTGAGAATCGTGGCTCATTGGGTGAAGCCATCCTTTTGAATAGAGGATGCGGCTTGGGGTACCATGGCGGTTAAACTGCGGCTGCGGGTTTGTCGTTTGGAATGGTCGAGCCATGCATCATAGCTTTTGCGATCGGGATGGACGAAAAGTTTTCCCCTCATGCGAAAGTGATTGCCTCCGCAAAGTTCGGCACAGGCGATTTCCCACGATCCCTTGGTATCGGTGGGCACCACCCTGCCTTCGGCGGGATCAAAACGAACATTGGAGACGGTTGCTTCAAAACGCATGGGTATGGTTTTTCCCGGCAAGGTATCTTGCTTTAGCCTTAGCGCCGGAACAAAAAACGAGTGAATCACATCCGTCGTCCGAAGAAGGAGGGATACCTTCGCCCCTTTCCACACATGGAGCTCATTGGCAACGACAAGATCCGAGGGAGTTCCCTCCGCGGCCCATTGGCGGATTCCCTCCGAGGACAAGGGTTCTGTGGCATATTTGAGGTGCCAGTCCCATTGCCTTGCCGTGACCAATATGACCTGATCGGCATCGGGAGATGTTTCCGAATTTCCCGGTAAAGTGCTGGTGGGTATACCCTGATAACGGGCAGCTTGCCAAACGGGAAGCGAAGCCGCCGTAATTACCAGCAGGCCCACAAGGGGCGCGATGGTCCAGCCGATTTCCAGGCCCAGGTGGCCGTGAATGGGTTTTGGGTTTCCCGGAGCCGTTGAGGGGAACTTCCACAGAGAATAGATCAAAATACCCTCCGTGGCGACAAAGAAAAACCCACAGAGGGCGGTGATCAAGTAAAAAAGGGAGTCAATCTCGATCGCTTGGGTGGATGCCGAATCCGGAAGCCACCACCCCAGCTCGGGGCAAGCAAAAGCGACAACCAACAGGGCGAGGCAGGCCAAGTTGACAGTGGCAAACAGCAGGCTCCAAAACCGATGCATTAGGAAGGAATCTCCATAATTTTTTGTTTCTAGCCTTTTTTGGTCTGTTTAGTTGGGTTTGGCGATTCGCCGGGTTGGTCCATAAACGGCGTTTCGCACTTCTTCAGGCAGCGTTGCCGGATAGGGCAATGCCTCTATGAAGTTGACCAGATCCCAAGTTTTCTTCACCTCGTCCTCGCCGGTAAGCGTGGCCGCCGGCATTTTGCTTGGGGGAATTCCCCGTTTGATTCGCCAAAACAGGTCCAATGGGCGCCGACCTCCCTTGTAAATTCCGGCGGTAAGATTTGATGGGCGATTAAGCGAACCCCACTCGTCATATTGCCAAGGTGATTGGCGGCCGTAATCAATGTGGCAACTGACACAACCCAAGGCATCCGGTGCCTGACTGCTGAATAGGCGAAAACCTCGCTTGATGGAGTCGGACAATTCGGAGTCCTTAAAGGGATACTCGGGTGGAATCAAAATCTGACTTTCCGCCGTGTGGTATTGTCCGACAATCTCTTTCACGAATTTGGGAACAAAATAGGTTAGGGTTTCTTGGGCCTTGGAAACCTCCTCGTCCGGTAAAAAATTCTCAAATAGGTTAATGACCTGACTTTGAGGCTTGAGCAGGGTTTTCTCAATGGAAAACTCCACCTCCCCACGGATTCCCAAATGAATCACATACGAGGCAAGCGCCTCGAGTTCCTCCAGGGGCAAAATACCAAAAGCGGGCATGGAAGTTCCGTGGAGACCCATCCGAAGGGTTCGAAGAATGTCTTCGCGCCTTGGCCTATTCAAGTTTTTTGCGGGATTTGTGCTGATGAATTTGAAGCGGCCTTGGCGAAAATCCCGTGGTGGGGGATGAACCCAAAGCCCGCTAGAGCCTTTGCCATCCCCGGAGAGTCCGTGACAATGAAGACAGTTGCGGCGATAGGCCACGCTACCTTGCGCCAATGTTTGGGAATCGAGTTTGAGCTTTTTGCCAAGATCCCCAAGTTCCGCTTTTCCATTTCCTACTCTGGGTTGGGCCGGTGTCCCAAATTGTTCATCCAATAGTTTGGTGATTTCGGCTTGGGTCGCTTCGGGTAGCTTGATCGGATCGAGGATTTTCCCGCCAACAAGGGCAAGGTTGGCGATGCTTTTTTCCAACCCACCAGGGGGCGATGGGTTGTTGGGATTGAGCTTTGGGGACTCCTCAACGATAAGGTCCGCCCGTTGGGGATAGGATAAATCGTGGGGATAGCCCTCTTTGTCCGCACAAGAACATATTCCCAAAACCAAAACAGCAACGATGCGAACGGATCCCCAAAACCGGAGTTTTTTTCGCCACTGGGAACCACTGGGTATTTGTCGGCCAAATAGCCTTTCTGGGAAGGAGGGGATCAAGGTGCCAAGCATGGGATCCGTCTGTTGAAACAAGTTATCTACCCAAGGCTAACCGCAAAAATGCGCTACCACTAACGGACTTGGCTTTTCCATAGGGCAAAAGGCATACCAAAGCCTAGCCCCACAGGGTTTAGTTTACACAAATCCCGGTTTGGGGCGAACGATCCGAGGGGGTTAAAAGGTAATTCCCCACCCCTGTTTTTGGGATCTCCCCAAGTTTTGGGAATCTCGGCGACCAGATTCCCAAAAATCGGAAAAAAACATGGCTTGCCAACCAAGGAGGGTTAATTTCGCAAAGTGCAGCGCCCGGCTTGATTTCCCAGCCATTCATCCCATGCCCCGTGGTCGGTTCCATCCACTCCTTCTTGGCGGGCAATTCTTTGCAAATACCCTTGAAGGGCCTCGAAAAAAGGAGAATCAAGCAAATCGGGTTGCCTACTGAGTTGGCCGTGTAGGACACGGTATACCAGTTTCCAATCCGCCAATTGTGTGTCGATGAAGTTCATGAATGCCTTCTTTTTTGCCCTGATGGGGCGAATTCCCAAACGAACAAAGCTATCTTATTTCTTGGGGGACGATCAAAGTTTTTGGAGCATTATTCCTTGGCTATTTTACTTACAAACGATGATGGCTTGGGCGCCGATGGCCTTTTGGCACTGGAACGGGCGACGATGGGGATGGGCCCATTACATGTGATGGCGCCCAAAGGGGCCCTTTCTGGGTGTGGGCATCAGGTTACGAACAATGCCGAGATTTGGTGGGAAAAAGGTGCCCTGGATCATCATCATGCGCTTTTGGGGACCCCGGCGGATTGCGTAAGGATCGCCCTGCATGAATGGGGGTGCGATTGGAGTTGGGTGTTTTCGGGGATCAATGCCGGGGGGAATATGGGTGCTGATGTTCCCATTTCGGGAACGATTGCCGCGGCCCGAGAGGCGGCCTACCACGGGCTTA
>SIAL01000144.1 GCA_009691815.1 Gemmataceae bacterium
TCCACTTTGGCGCGCCATTCTCAAGGAACGACTCCACCACCTCGTCAACAATTTCCTCACCTCCGCGCCTCCGCGTCTCCGCGTGAACCAAATTCCGGGCGGATGCCACCCATGAGTGCGCCTGCGGAGTGTACCTCCTCCTTTGGGCCTTCCCCCAAAAGTCGTGTTGTCTTTCCAGGGGTCAAAATGGCAAAATGGGGGCAACCTCGGAGTCTTTGTCATGGGTTTTGCCCTACTGTTTGGCTTGGTTTCCCTCACCTGTGCTCAGGAAGCCCCTGCGGGGACGGACCTTGCCGTAACGGCAAAAAAAGTGATCGCAAGGGCCATCGAAGCGCATGGCGGACGGGAATTGCTGATCAAAACCCGTGCCGACAGGGTCAAGATCCAAGGGAAAATGGTGGTGGGGAAGCTTGAGGTTCCCTACACGGCGGAAACCCTAGTACAGCTTCCCGGCCAATTCAAGAACACCCTCCAATTCAACCAAGGCAAAAAAGAGGTCACCCTAACCCAAATTATCGATGGCACCCGCGTGGCAATTTGGGTCAATGGGGAAAAACAAGTGCTTGCCGCCTCCCAAATTTCGGACCTTCGCCAAACCCTTGATCTGAATCGGGCCTTGCGTTTGGTGGGGCTTTTGGAAGATTCGGCGTATGATCTTAAGTATCTGGGACAAACCGAAGAGGCGGAACAGAAAGTTCATGTCGTTCGCGTAATCAAGAAAAATATGCGCGAATTGCGTATGTTCTTTGATGCCAAAACAGGACTTTTGGTTAAGACCGAACACCCGGTGGAGTTTCAGGGAAAGCAAATGCTTCAAGAGGAACATTTCAGTGACTTTCGGGATCTCTCGGGATTTCGAAGGCCGGTCAAGATGACCGTTTACCGCGGGGGCCAAAAGATCCTCGATTCGTCGCTGACTCAGGTCAGCTACCTCGAATCGATCGAATCCTCCCGCTTTGATCCGGAACAAAAGCCGTGAACCCGATTGCTTGGCGAGCCACCGTTTCCGCAGGAGAAGGTGGTCAAAGACTGGATGTTTGGGTGGCCCAAAAGGCGCGATTGACCAAAAATGCGGTTCAGGTCGCGTTTAAGGAAAGACGCGTTCAACAAGGCAAGCAAACGGTCAAACCCGAAAACCTTACCGTCACGGGCCAAGTGGTCCTTTTGATGGCTCGCAAGGATGTTCTGGCCCAGGCCAAACGAGAAGAGCAAAAGGCCAATCCACCACCACCCAAGCCAACACCGATCCTAAAGATCGTTTTTCAGGACAAATTTCTTGTCATTGTGGACAAGCCGCCCGGACTGACCACCAACCGGAACACCACCGAGGTTAAAGCCTTTGGCAATCGTGCCAAAAAGTTCTTGCCTCCTACTGTGGCGGACTTGCTTCCTCCCTATTTGCCCCGTTTGCGGGATGGGCGCACTTGCCAAGTTTTCCCCATTCATCGCACAGATAATGAGACCTCGGGACTTTTGGTTTTCGCCCTTGATGGCAAAACCGCCAAAGTCCTAGCCCGGGCTTTCAAAGACCATGCCATTGATCGTTGCTATGTGGCCCTGACCCGTTACATCCCCATTGCGGGACGCATTGAAACCCGGCTCATTGACGACCGGGGCGATGGCAGGCGAGGATCCGCACCGGAGGGTGAGCCCGCCATTACCCATGTGGAAATCGCCGAAAAGCACGCCTGGGGAGCCATGATCCGCTGTACCCTTGAGACGGGCCGAACCCACCAAGTCCGCATCCACTTGGGTGAAATGGGAACCCCCCTTTGTGGGGAAAAGATTTATGATCGGCCCCTCCATGGCAAGCCGCTACCTGATCCTTCCAACGCCCCTCGGGTAATGCTCCATGCGGCAAGGTTGGGCTTTTATCACCCGGCAACGGGCCAGAAGGTCCTTTGGGAAAGCGAACCCCCCGCCGATTTTCAGGAAGTCCTTGAGCGCATGAGGCAAGGTCCGATCTCCCCGCCCCGAAGGATGCTGACTAGGCCAAAACGAGGCGGTCGATAACCAACCTAGTGCTGGATACAAAAGAAGAGGCTCCCGGAAATCCGGGAGCCTCTTCTTTTTTTGCGGCCTAGGAAGAAGTTACTTCTTCTTTTCTTCAGGCTTGGCTGGAGCCTTTTCTACTTCTTTTTTGGCTTCAGGAGCGGGCACAGGAGGAACAACAGCGGGCTTAACCGCTGGTGGAACTGGAGCGGGCACAGGAGGAACAACAGCGGGTTTAACCGCTGGTGGAACCGGAGCGGGCACAGGAGGAACAACAGGCTTAACCGGGGCTGGGATCCCCGAGGTTGTCAATGCGGGGGGAACGGGCAACGATGTTGCCAAGGGGTTGGTATCAAGGGTATCGACGATGGTGTCTTGGGTCTGACTAAGGATCACCTTGGTGCTTTGACCGCCGATTTCAATCGTCAAGGAACCATCCACGGTCAGGTTGGTGGAAGATTTTTCCACCCGGCCTTTGATGGGATCGAACAAGATAATGCCACCCGCGGTTTTGCTCTTAAGATCCGCCGAGGTGATTTTGAAGGGAAGTCCACCCGCTGTGCTTTCACCGGCCTTGTAAACCAAGTTCAGGTCCACTTTGATTTTGTCGAGGGCTTTTTCTTTGCCTTCGTAGGTGTAGGTGTAGGTGTTTTCGTACTTGCCGATGGGTCCAAGGTCGAAGGTCGAAGATCGTTTCCAAGTGCCGGATTTTGCATCACCCTTGGTCACTTCGTGGCCGGGGATAGCGCCGAAGGTGGGTTCGGCCATGTCTTTGAGTGCCTGTTCATTGAGGATTTTGTCCAACAAGGATTGCATTTGGGGATTGGAAACCACCATCTTGCGGATGAATTCATCCCGTCCGGTAATTTTGGTGACTTTGTTGTCTTTGGTATTTAGGGTGATGACAAATTCCGAACCCTTGAGCGCTTTGAAGAACTCGGAAAGGGGATTGGCCGATTCGCCCGTATCTTTGGTGGAATCGTAGCCGATCTTGTTGCCACCAATGTCAATCGACATGGTCACGCCTTCGATCCGCTGCTTGAGTTCCCAGGTGTCGCCATCTTGTTTGATGGGGGTCCAAGAAAAGTAAAAGGTCTGGGCTTGGTCCTGCTTGACCTCGTTGTCGCCCACCTTCATGTTTTGCTTGGTGGTGGTGGTCATTTTTTGAAAGAAAGATTTGTCCTTCTCAAATTTCCATTTGAGGTTGGATTTTTCTTGTGCAAACGCGGGTGCGAAACAAACGCAGCCAGCCAGAACCGCCATCAAACCGAGCCGCAACATGAAAAGGACTCCAATAAGCTCGCATTCCCCAAGAATCCATGGAGAAGGCGGAGAATTTCCCTGATGTAACCGTTCTATGAATTGAGGTGGGACCCAAACAAGCCACACTTCCCTAGAAATATCCTAGAATCCCAAACGGAGTCGGCCATGGATTTGCTATCAACTCTTTCCGGTTCTCTAATGGAAAACTTTTTTCCAAAAGGTTGGAACCTACGACAAATCGACACTTTAGCCGAGATTTCCGGCGCTTCCCTATTGGAAAGGCGACCTTGGTGGAATGCGAATTTTCAGCCGGTTTCCTGCCTAGATCTTTCGGAATTTGATGTCCGAATGGGCCATGAAATCGCCCTCACCATAAAAAACGCGCGAGATGAGGGCAAACCGCTGGCCATGATTTTGCCGGTTGGCCCTATGGGAATGTACAAATGGGCCATTTTTTTCCTCAAAGAATGGCAAGTTTCCTGCGATCATGTCCATTGCTTTAACATGGATGAATGGGCCGATTCCAAAGGCAACACCCTGCCGGGTAGCCACGCGGGCTCCTTTCAAAACGCCATGGAAAACGCCTTTTACCGCCCCCTAGGGGAGCAAACCATCCCCCCCACCCAGCGCCATTTCGCTTGGAAAGACATGCTCCCAACCTATGCCGCCAGAATTGCCGACCTCAAAGCAAAAGGCGCCAAGCTCACCGTGGTTTTTGGCATTGGCCGTGTTTGCCACATTGCTTTTTGGGAACCCCATTTCGCCGAGGATTACCCAACCGAGGCCGAGTGGAAACAGGCTACCCATCGGTTGGGAGCCAAACTTCACCCCCTTACTGTGGAACAAAACGCCCTGACCAGCTTTCGAAGCCGAACCACCTTGGTGCCCGCCTTTGCCAACACCATTGGCCCGGGATTATTCCTCCAAGCGGACAAAATCATCGGGGGATGCGACGGCACCTTTGGACGGTCGATGCAGTGGCAGGGGCTTTCGCTTCGCATGAGCTTGGCCCATGAACCAACCCCGTGGATCCCGTCCACCTATATGCCAACGCTACCCGGTCGACTTTTCTTGCTCAAAGAGCTTACAGACCCCCTCATTGCCGATTGCAATTAAACCAATTCCCTTCGATTACATTACCAAAAAACAGCACCCCTCCTGAAGGCTAAACTTTCTGGAGGGGTGCGCAAATTCGTCACCTAGTCGCTTTTGTGATCACCAATTATTGGACGAACAAAAACTCCTTGGAGTTCATCAAGGCCCAAAGGATGTTTTCGTAAGCCAATTTCTTGTTGGCCGAATTCTTGGCGATGTGCGCCAAAGCCGCGGCTTTCTGATCCTTGTTGGGCTTGTGACTAAATGCCCACAGGAAAAGGTCATCCACCTTTTGATCATCGGGGCGCTTGTCCTTGGTGGCTAGCGTGTCGGCCCGGCCACCCACGCGGGCGACTTTCCCTTGAATGTCGTCGGAATTGAGCAAATGAAGGGCCTGAGCCAAGTTAGCCTCGCCGACTCGTTCACATTCACACGCACTAATGCGCTGGGGCTTTCCAAACACATCGAGGAAGTAACTGCTATAGGACTCATCGGGAAGCATGATGGCCCGTTTGGGGGCTAGTTTGTCTTGGGGAAGGCCGCCAAAAGAAGCGGGTGAATCCGAAAGTTGACAGACCGCGTCATGGAGAATTTCCGCCGACATCCGCCTTGGATAATAGCGAGCAAAATTTTGCTTGTCCGCCATGTTGGTTTCGCTTGGTGTCGAGCTGAGTTGATAGGTCCGACTGTTGACGATTGTTCGAATCAAGTGCTTAAGGCTAAAGCCATTCTTGACAAAATCCTGGCTCAAAGCGTCTAGCAATTCGGGATTGGTCGGAGGGTTGGTGACCCGCATATCGTCAAGCGGGTCAACGATGCCCCTGCCAAAAAAGTGTGCCCAATAGCGATTGGCAACCGCTTTGGCAAAGAAGGGGTTGGTGGGTGAAGTCATCCAATCCGCCAGTTTTTGACGGGGATCTTCGTCCACGGAAACCTCGATGGCAGGAGCGTCAAGAGCCTTGATTGGGGCGGGTTTATTGGTCCGTTTGTTGGCCACGGTTCCGCTAGGGTTGGTTACGACCAAGGTGATTTTGGCGGGTTGGCCCAGATAATCCCCGGGCAAGGTAATTTCCTTGCGACCAATGCGACCAAAAAACGCCGCCAAGCTCCAATAATCGTCCTGAGACCATTTTTCATAAGGATGGTGGTGGCATTGCGCACAGGTGAGGCGTTGGCCCAAAAACACCTGGGCCGTGTCGTCCACAAACTGTTCCGGCTGGGTAATGGATTTGGTCCAAAGGGCCGGGGGATTGCTCTTTTCGTCCCCAGTTGCAGAAATTATCGCCCTTGAGAACTGATCAAAGGGCATATCGTCCTGCATAGCTTGGCGAATCCAGCCATGGAAACTAAAGGTTCCTTGTGCGCGGTTATTATCTCCGGAGCGTTTCACCCTGAGAATGTCCGCCCATTTGCTTGCGAAAAGGTAGCCAAACTCCGAGCTGTCAAGAAGCTCATCAACGATCACTTGACGCTTGTTGGGGCGAGTATCCGCCAAAAAATCAGAAACACGCTTGGGATCGGGAAGAGTACCCGTCAGGTCGATGGAAACACGCCGAAGGAACTGCTCGTCCGAGGAAAGGGCCGAAGGGGTCAAAGCAAGGCTTTTCCACTTGGCGGCGGTGTGTTTGTCCACCAGTGTTTGTTGGGGAAAAGTAAAATCCACAGGCGTTTCTGAGCGCGGTACCGTGGCACGAAACACGGTGACATATTCTTGGTAACGGGCCATGATGGCCGCTTCTCCCGGGATTTTGTGGGTGGCCACCAATCCGGCAGGGTCTACCGTGGCGATCGTGGTTTCATTCGATTCGTATTGTGCCCGGCGGGTGATGTCTTCGATGCGGCCGTTGGTATAGTGCGCCAAAACGGCGAATTGCTGGGTGGAATCGCGGGAAAGAACACGCTGTTCCGGAACAATTTGGATTCGTTTAACGACCGGTTCGGTCGCTTCTCCCACGGGGATGCCCGAGGCAATCCATCGACGCAAAAGCTTGTATTCGTCCGAATCAATTTCAAGCCGCTTGCCACCACCATGGGGAGATTGCCCAGTGGCTTTGGTGAGCAACAAACTTGCTTCGGGGGCGGCCGGGAAAACCCGACGGCCCCGGCCCTCTTTGACGATGGCGATGTAGTCAACATCCGGTTCGTAGCCCAGCAACGAAATTTTAAACCCATTTTGTCCGCTGGCCTTGCCGTGACATCCCCCGCTGTTGCAACCCAGCTTGGTGAAAATGGGAACAATTTGATTGGCGAAGTGGATGGGGATGGGGGCCTCACACCCTTGGATCTTGACGCCCACTTCGCGGACCAAAGCCCCATCGGTGATACGAAGGGTGGTGAAACCGTTTTTCAAAGGAATAACCCGGCCAGCTCGGGTGACCCTCAAAAGGGAGGGATCGACGGCCTGAAACTTGGACTCCCGGGTCCGGTCCGAAAGCCTACCGTTGGCCAATGGCAGCGAAACGACCATTTGGACGGCATCATCCATTCCCAATAGGGTGATCGCGGGTGGAAACACATCCAATTGGGGGCCGGGCACAGGTGCTACGGCAGCCGCAGGACCGGCCCCAAATACCATTGGGGCAAAAGTTAGGGCCGCAAAAGTCAGGGTGGATAGCATGGCCAAATTACCCTCAAAGGTTGGTAGGGAGGGTGAAAGGGAAAAGGAAGGTATTGGTATTTTCGACCTTGGGACGCAAAAAAGCAACCAGAAAAGGGGATGAAAGCGAAATATATCATGAAAAAACGCCCCGGATGACCGGAGCGCTTTGGGTGGACAATCGGCCACTTATCGACTTTAATTGGCTTTGTTTAGGCCAATTGCCCGGCGACGGACATCGAGTTCAATCCCGCCAAAGTTGTTTTCATGGCGCTGAAGGGTTATGCCAAGGGCGCTCCACAAGCGCTTGGCGGTGTAAAAATTCATGATCAGGCGCTGGTGAACATCAATCTCTTGGCGGCCCGTGGCAAAGGGGTTGGGGTTGAGGGCGAAGTCAACAATGACCTCCTCAGGGGTAGCGGTGACCCGGGCAAAGTTTGCATAGCAAGCTTTGGCTCCTTTGTCAATGACCACTATTTCGGTGGTGGGGGCTTCTTCGGCAGGTTTGTTGGTTTCGGACATGAATGGCTCCGGTGAGTAATGAGATGGGACTGGAAATCAGTTCTTTCAATACGGGGTCTAAACACCCATAGGATTCCCAAATGGCGGACCCAAGGCAAGGCCAAAAAATCAGATAGGGAAGGTTATTAAGAAACCGAGAAAAATGGCCAAACCAACCCTAAGTCGATTGTGACCCCCGATTCGTTTCCTTTCTTTGGCACCCTCCTTGAAATCCTTCCGTTTCTAAAAATCCCTCCCTTGGAATCCCTTGAATACCGGCCCCTTATTTTTTACCATAATAGCTGGTGGTTCTTGTTTCCAAGCGGTTTTCCCTTGGAAACCAATAGAAAAAACCAATCCAGCGTCCGTAGCTCAATTGGATAGAGCAATGGTCTTCGGAACCATAGGTTGGGGGTTCAAGTCCCTCCGGGCGCAATGCTCTTTTTCTCGGCAAAACCGCCATAATTGCTTGTTTTCTAGCGGTTTCCGTAGCCTCCACTTTTGCGGGGGTCGTGTCATTAGAGATCAATCGTGTCCTTTGAATGTCGCCAGTTTGAGCCAATTTTGAGCCAGTGGGTGAGCCAGTGGAATTGTCCTTGGTGTTTGCGCTCATCAGCTTTTCGCCCAACCCGTTTGAGATTCCCACCAGCTCTTCCCCCTTTGGTG
>SIAL01000145.1 GCA_009691815.1 Gemmataceae bacterium
GGTCGGATAGCTCTGTCGTGGTCCAGGTGGCCAGCTTTCGCCGCACCGGCTCAAGGGCCTCGGGTTCGAGATTCTCGGAAGCGATTCGGGCAAGTGCCGTGTGGAGTTCGCCAAGCGTTGCCACCGACCGATCGCGGGCTAGGAGCTCCCCTTTGCGGTAAACTGCGGCCAAAGCCAAAAGGTTTTTGGAACGACCGGCCGGGTTGATTTGGGCAATCAGGCTCCCCAGCGTCGAAAGCAGATCCCCTTTTTCCCGAATATCAAGGATGCAAAGGGTAGGCAGCCCGGGAACATCTCCCGTGGCGGTCCAAGCCACCACCCGGTAGACCCCCGGCTTTGGCGCACAAAAGATGGCCATCCGGCCAGAATCGACCACCACCAGATCCGCGGCGGTTTCGCCATCGGCTAGAAGGATCGACTGGACGGGCGACAGAGCGCGGGCGGGTCCGGATTTTGGGTCCGATCCCTCTAGGTGCCAGCGAATTTGCTTCCCCGTGGTTTTGGCTTCGATGCGGATCAACCGGCCGGCCCCGGCTTCCACCTTTTCGGGCAGGTCCACGATCCCGGGCGGCGGGTCTTCATTTCCCCAAAGCAATAACAGATACAGGATTGCGGACATATTTTCGTCTCCCGGAATGGACCTTTTGCCAGTCTCCGCCGGGAGGACACACAGGTGCAGGGGGAAAGGGTGGAAAAACCGATCCACCCCCCGTCGCGATTTACTCTCACCACGGGTCCAAAGGGTGGTCGATAACCCAATCGGTATGACAAGGGTCAGGATTTGTTAGGATTTCTTGACCTAAACCTCGATAGAAGATATACTGTTGACAGACACACCCTCTGTGTTTGTGTGTGATTTTGGCAACATTGGACCCCCCGCTTTGGTCCACAGGTTCTCCAAAGTCTGGTTTTTGGAAGCTTTTGGTTTGAAGATGCCTGATCAAGACACTTCAGCTAGGGCCACCAAAGTTAGGCTTTTGAGCTAGTGAAAACGGAGTCTTCCCATGCTTACCCTCCTTGGCAAACGAATGGGCAAATCGTGTGACGGGATCAACCGTCGTAGCTTTTTGCAGGTGGGATCTTTGGGCTTGGGTGCAGGGGCCTTTAGTTTGGCCGACATCAACCGAGCCGAAGCGGCCCGGGCGGCGGCGGGACTCTCCACAAGCCGTCACAAATCCGTCATCAACATCTTCCTAGGCGGTGGCCCGCCCCACCAAGACATGTTCGACCTGAAACCCGACGCCCCGACCGAGATTCGAGGCGAATTCAAGCCTATTGCGACCAATGTCCCGGGCATCCAAATTGGCGAATGCTTCCCCCAGATTGCGGCCCGGATGGACAAATGTGCCATCATTCGCTCGATGGTTGGGGCCACCGGCGGCCATGACGCCATCCAGTGTCTTTCGGGTTGGAACCCCAGTTCGTTGAGTGTGTTGGGAGGTCGCCCAAGCCTTGGGTCGGTCGTCTCCAAACTTCAGGGGCCACTTGATCCCTCGGTTCCCCCTTTCGTTGGCCTTTCCGATAAAACCCAACATGGCCCATGGTCCGATGCCGGCACGGCGGGTTACCTTGGTTCGTCCTACAAACCGTTCAAACCGGATGGCCAAGGCATGGCCAATCTTACCCTGCGCGGGGTCAACACCAAACAGATCGGCGACCGCCGTCAGCTGCTTGCCACCATCGACAATATGAAGCGAGACATCGACGCCGGGGGCCAAATCGCCGGGGCGGACCACCTCACCGAACGGGCGCTTGGCGTTCTCACCTCCAGCAAACTGGTCGATGCTTTGGACCTTTCCAAAGAATCCGATAAAGTCCGTGCCCGTTACGGCACCGGCAAACCCTACCAATTCCAATACGATGGCGCACCCACCGTCAACGAACATATTCTCATGGCCCGGCGGCTGATCGAGGCTGGGGTCCGGGTGGTTACCCTAAGCTATGGCCGATGGGACAGTCACGGCAAAAACTTCGACCTCGTGAGAGATCACGGCGCCAAACTCGACCAAGCATTGGGCGCCCTTATCGACGATCTCGAAGTCCGTGGTATTCTCCAAGATGTGGCGGTTGTGGTTTGGGGCGAATTTGGTCGAACCCCACGCATCAACAAGGATGCCGGCCGCGACCACTGGCCCCAAGTCAGTTGCGCCCTGCTGTTTGGTGGCGGAATGCGCACTGGCCAAGTCATCGGCTCCACCAATCGTTTGGGCGAACACGCCAAGGACCGCCCTGTGGAATTTGGCGAAGTCATCGGTACCCTGTACCACACCATGGGACTTGACCCCATGAACAATACCTTGATGGATCCCACCGGTCGGCCCCAACACTTGGTGGCCCAATCCGCCATGCGCGAGTTGGTCTAAGACGCGGTTACCGCGCTCAACCCTTTGCAGGCTAGGTTTCCCCCTGGCCTGTTTTCGTATACCTGTGCCCCTTCCAAGCAAAACCCGGAAAAGGGCAAGCAGTGGCTTGGCCCTGCGGCTCCCTTGGATTTTGATAAAATATTCCGCATGGCTTTACCCCAAAAGCATCCATCCCCGGGACAACCGGAAGAGGAATCCCATGGCACCTTTTCGTTGTTTGTTGCTGTTGGCCCTTTTGGGTTTGCCGCCTTTGACTATTTTGGCCCAACAAAACCAAGTTGCCGAGGAGTTATACAAAACGGATGTCGATCTTCCTTACCGGACAGGCGACAACCAAGACGAGTATATGCGCTCTCGATGTCGGCTGGATGTCTATTATCCGACCCACCTAAAAGAGTTTCCCACCGTTGTTTGGTTTCACGGGGGCGCATTGAAAAATGGAAACCGTTCGGTTCCTTTGGAACTCAAAGGAAAAGGGATCGCGGTGGTGGCGGTCAACTATCGGCTCAGTCCCAAAGCGAAAGCCCCCGCCTATATTGAAGACGCCGCTGCGGCGGTTGCTTGGACATTTCGAAACATTGCCAAATATGGGGGCTCCCCCAAAAAGGTCTTTGTCAGCGGACATTCCGCGGGGGGGTATCTTACCGCCATGGTCGGCCTCGACAAAAAGTGGCTGGCGGCACACGGGATGGATGCCAACGACATTGCCGGTCTTATTCCTCTCAGTGGACAGGCGGTCACCCACTACACCATCCGGGGGGAACGAAACATTCCGGAAACGCAAGCGACCATTGACGATCTGGCCCCGATCTTTCATGTAAGAAAAGATGCCCCGCCTATGTTGCTGGTCACCGGGGATCGCACCACGGAATTGCTAGGACGCTATGAAGAAAACGCCTACCTTTGGCGGATGATGAAGTTGGTGGACAACAAAAGTACCGAACTATTCGAGTTGCAAGGATTTAATCATGGCGAAATGGCCGCCCCCGGCCATCCGCTGATGCTGCGCTTCATCAAAAAAATCGCCAAATGAGCCTTGGGCGGATCCTTCCCGGCCCTTAGAGAAATCGCATGGAGGCCATATGTCCCTGTCCCGCCTGATTTTTGGATCCTTGCTAACCGGTCTGTTATTCTTGGCTTGGCAATCCCCGTTTGGGGGCAACCGGTCGGTTCAAGGCCAAGAGCCTGACAAACGCGTTCCGTGGACCACTTCCCGGGTTAAGGGATCTCCGGAACCGCCTAATCCGTACCGTGTGGAGAGAGCGTTTCCCAAGTTGACTTTTCGGAACCCTTTGCTTTTGACTATGGCTCCTATTCCGTTTGGGCCGGGAGGCGACCGGTTTTTTGTGGGCGAACAAGGTGGCAAGATAGTCTCTTTTGTCAACAATCAATCGACTGACAAAACAGATCTCTTTATTGATGTGTCCAAAGATTTGGACTGGGACAAGACCACCGTGGCCGGGCTCGATTCCCTCTATGGCCTTGTCTTTCATCCGCAATTTGCCAAAAACCGCTATTGCTACATATGCTATGTTGTCAGGGGCAATAAGCCCGGGCAGATCACCGAGGGCACCCGCGTCTCCCGCTTTCTGGTTACCGATACAGTTCCCCCACGGTGTGATCCAAAAAGCGAAAAGATCCTCCTCACTTGGGTGGGAGGTGGGCACAATGGTGGCGATTTGCACTTTGGCAATGATGGCTTTCTTTACATTTCCACAGGAGATGCCACCGACCCGCTCCCGCCCGATGGCAAAGACACAGGCCAGGATATTAGCGACCTATTAGGGTCGATTCTTCGCATTGATGTGGATCGGGAGGACAACGGTGGAAGCGGTGGAGCCAAAAGGAACTACTCCATCCCCAAAGATAATCCGTTCATCAAAACCCCCAAAGCCCGGCCGGAAGTTTGGGCCTATGGTTTTCGCAATCCTTGGCGGATGGGATTTGATCGACCCACGGGCGACTTGTGGGTGGGAGATGTTGGATGGGAATTGTGGGAAATGATCTATAAGGTCAAAAGCGGGGGAAACTATGGCTGGTCGGTCATGGAAGGCCCGCAATCGGTTCGCCCCAATGCCAAGCGCGGGCCAACCCCGATCCTTCCTCCGGCCATCGCTTTGGAACACACTGAGGCGGCGTCCATCACCGGCGGGTTTGTCTATCGAGGCAAACGACTAAAAGAGCTTTTCGGAACCTATATTTATGGCGATTGGGTCACTCGCAAACTTTGGGGCACCAAATGGGAAGGGGACAAAATCGTCTCCCACCAAGAATTGGCCCAAGGGAATCAACGGGTGATCGCCTTTGGAATGGACCAACATCAAGAGCTCTATTTTCTCCATCACGACGAAGTGGGCACCCTTCACCACCTTGTCCCAAACGAAGCGGTCAAGGACTACCGGCCTGACTTTCCACGCAAACTGAGCGAGACCGGTCTTTTCGCGCATCTAAAAAATCAGGTCCCAGCGCCGGGGGTCTATCCGTTTCGAATCAATGCCACCCAGTGGGCGGACCACGCCGTTTCCGAGCATTTCGTCGCGTTGCCCGAGACAAGCGCGGTCAAGGTTTACGATGGGTTTATCCCCATTCCGGAAGTGTTCTTTGGGGGTCAGGTCTTTTTGCCCAATCAGGGGGTATTGGTCAAAACGCTGTCCATGGAGATGGTGGTGGGCAACCCCGCCAGTCAGCGCCGTTTGGAAACCCAGTTGCTGCATTTTGATGGTAAAACATGGCGCCCCTATACCTATGCTTGGAATGAGGCGCAAACAGACGCCGATTTGGTTCCCTCGGCGGGAATGGACCGGGCCCTAACGGTGATGGACGCAAACGCCCCGATGGGCAAACGAGAGCAAACTTGGCACTTCCCCAGTCGGACCCAGTGTATCACCTGTCACAATCCGTGGGTGGGCTATGCCCTTGCCTTTAACCCTCTCCAACTCAATCAGGTCCCTGGACCGAGCGGCCAGCCTGAGGACCAGATTGGCAAGCTAAAGCGCCTTGGATTGGTCGAACTGTTTCAAGCCAACGGCAACAAAAAGATCGAATCGTTACCTTCGACCCGGCTCAACCATCCCAAAGATGCCGGGGCCACCCTGGCCGATCTGGCACGGTCCTACCTCCATGTCAATTGCGCTCATTGTCATCAACCCAACGCCGGGGGAACGGCCGCGATCGATTTGCGCAAAACCACGCCGGTTGGCGAAACAAAAACCGTCGGGGTCGTACCCATGCAAGGGACCTTTCAAATCCCCTCGGCTACGATCCTTTCTCCGAGGGATCCGTATGGTTCAACCCTTTATTATAGGATGGCCAAGACCGGCCCCGGTCATATGCCTCATTTGGGCTCGGAGTTGGTGGATGAAAAGGGATTGGGGTTGGTTCATGATTGGATCCAAAAATGGGACAAGGAAAAAGAATCTCCCGCCCTGCTGGAACGGAACCGGATGTTGGATGCCCTTTTGGGGCAGGTTGGCTCCAAGGACCCCAACCAAAAAAGCCAACGGCAAACGGCGACAAACACAATGCTTTCCTCAACCAGTGGGGCATTGATGTTGGCCCGTGCCCTCGAGGGAAAAAAACTTCCCGAAGCGTCCCGTGCCGAAGTGTTGGCCATGGCAAGAACCGCCGACAATGCGGGGGTGCGCGATCTGTTTGAACGATTCTTGCCGGGGGAAATGCGTATCAAACGACTGGGAACGGCCATTCAACCCGAACGGATTCTTGGCCTGACCGGCGATGTAAACATGGGCCGTGCCCTTTTCTTTAAGGCCGAAGGGTTAAAGTGTGCCACCTGCCATCGCATTGATGGGGTGGGGAGTACACTGGGACCGGATCTTGGGGGAATCGGCAAGAAATTCACCCGGGCCCAAATCTTGGAAAGCCTTTGGCAACCCTCCAAAACCATTGAACTGCAATATGCGACATACATGGTGGAAACCGCGGATGGCAAGGTGTTCACCGGATTGTTGGCCCGCAAAAACGACCGGGAACTTGTTTTAAGAACGGCACAGGACACGGAAATTCGGTTGGATGCCAAGGCGGTGTTCCTCATGGAGACACAAAAGACCTCGCAAATGCCGGAGATGTTGTTGCGCGACCTGACGGCGGAACAGGCCGCGGCGTTGGTGGACTTCCTTGCGGCGCAAAAAAATGCGGCGCCAAAACCGGGTCCATAGGAACCATTGGAAGATGGGCAACTTATTGGCGAAAGGGGAGCCTTCCGTTGGGGGAGCTTCCCTTGGTTTGGTGTCGTTGAGTTCCCCCCAAAGGGAGTGTTGTGTTTTTCCCCGGCTAGCCCGAGACGGGGTTGGCTACGCCTTGGGCGTTTCGGCCAGAATCGCTTCGCGAAAACAGATCATTTGGCCACGGTTTATGGGGATGTTTACGCCTTGGGCGTTTCGGCCAGAATCGCCATGATCTCTGTTCTCAAAAGATTCCTTGACACTATGCCTGTTCATGTGTATACTGTACATAAGTTCCGTATTTCCCCCTTTGCTTGGAGTCAAACCGATGCAACGACCCACCTCTCACGACCAAGTTATGGAAGCCTTGGCCTCACCCTTTGAAAACAACGAAATCCGGCACAAACCCGGTGTCGTTTCTGGAAACCGCGCCCTTGCCATTCCTTATGTGGATGCCCGGGCAATCCAAGACCGTCTCGACTTGGCCCTTGGCCTTATCAACTGGCAGGATGAATATGAATGTCTTGCCGATGGCGCGGTGATTTGCCGTCTGCGGGTCCGCATTGGCGACGAGTGGATTGTTAAAGTCGATGTGGGTGGGCCAAGCGATCAACCGGATGAGGGGGACCGTCGTAAGGCGGCCTTTTCCGATGCCCTCAAACGGGCCGCGGTGAAATTTGGCATTGGCCGCTATCTTTACCGGCAGACCCCTCAATGGCTGGATTTTGATCCCGTTCGCAAACAATTTGCGCGAAATTCCACCCACCATTCCCCTTCTCAGTCACCCCCCGTTCCGGCCATAAGTTATGGCCCAAGGCGTGAACTTGGGCCAAATGCCCCTCATAATGTCCCACTTAAGGTGGAAGCCCCTCATAAACTGGATGGGCCAAGGAACGGATCGGTTCGGGTTTAGTACACAACCGGTGCTCCGGCATGCCTAGGATGTGGCTTTGGTGCGTTAAGCAGTCGGCACTTTAGGCTGTCGGGCGTTGGCCAACGCGGTTTCCGCCCTCTCCAAAGTGTTCTTTACTTGGCGACTTCGTCGGCCATCCGGGCCGCATGGGTTGTGTGGAAGGTCGGGGTTTGCGGTGGCGTTAGCGTCAAGCCACTAACCGAACCTGTTCCGGCGCATGGGTTGTGGGGAAGGTCGGGGTTTGGGGTGGACCGGTTATCACCAAACCATGGGCCGCAACCACCGAGGCGACCTGCATCAAGAATTTGTCCCGAGCCAAAAGGGCCTGATTGCCGCCCCAACCGGGTAACCAGGCAAGGATGATGAGAGCGGGACCGGTTTCGCCAGATCCCCCGATTTCCACTCGCGGAGGCTTTCGCAATTTGGGACACAACGCCCGTAGAATGCCCGTGATCTCCTCGGTCATGGCCCCGGCGGAATCCGCGGAAGGTCTTGCGGAAAGGGGCAGGGAAAGGCGCTCGAAATGGCGATGGCGACGGCCAAAGTTTTCCACGGCCCCCTCAATAACCTTGGAGTTGGGAATGGTAACAAGGGAACCCTTTTCTGTTCGAACCCGGGTGGATCGGTACCCGAC
>SIAL01000146.1 GCA_009691815.1 Gemmataceae bacterium
CCATTCTTTCGCACCGTGCCATCTCGGTCGATTTTTCCGGCAAGGCGACCATCAATCCGAACTGTCCCATCCGGATCCAACCTCCCGGCAAGGCGACCATTGACACGAATCGAGCCATCCTTGTCAATGCGCCCTTCAATCCGACCCTGAATTCGAACGGTCCCATCCGCTTCGACGCTTCCCACCAAGCTGCCACCGGTCCGCAAATCCCCCTGGGCTGCCAAAAAACTTGGCAGGGCCAATATTCCTAGGATCATTGGTAGTCGTAAATTCATCATGAACCACTTCCTTTAAAAGCCCAAGCACAGGTGAGGTTGTTTTAGCAATTTGGAAGACTGGTCATGGTGCTTAAATGGATTAACCGGATTTGAGCCTTGGCGGGGATCTGTGTCTGGGGTCCTTTTTTCGTTCATCATTTCATGGAATGGGTCCTTTTTCCAAAAAGCGACGAACGACTTCCCAATTTTGTTATCCTTGCCATGCTTTTGCATTTTAGAATGCTCTTGGGTCTGTTTGGAATCGTTCTGGAAAATCGCCTTTCCGCATGGCTGACACTGGTTTGCGCCGGGGGTGTTCTTTTTGGGAATCACCCAAGGAATGGGCATCTGGTTTTTTCTCGGTACCGCGCCACCGGCCATCCTTGATTTGGGACGAAACTGGGTAACCAGAAAAGGGGACAAACAACCGTCCGTGAACGCGGATTCCCCTTCGTAAGAAGACTTCATCCAATAACGGAAAACTAGGCGTACAATGACCTTTGGGTGTTTCTCAAAGAATTAATGGCATGCAATATGACAACTCTTTTTGCTTGGACCGACGACCTGATTTTTTTTAGCCGCATTCATGGAGTTGCCGCCAAGCTGGGCCTTTCCGCCAAACAGGTGCGAACCGCCGAGGCCCTTTTGGCTGAAACAAATGTGAGTTTGGTGCTTGTGGATTTGCAGGTCGCCGGGGAACAGTTGGAGGCTGTTGCCAAAGTGTTGCTTTCCAAGGGGGTGCGCTTGGTAGGTTACGGTAGCCATGTCGATGCCAAAAGCTTGCGGTTGGCCCGAGAATGGGGACTCGACCCGGTTCTTGCTCGCAGCCAATTTGTGGAGCGATTGCCTGTGGACCTGTTTGATTGGCTGGGGCAAGGGTGTTGTTCATGACCGACCCACTAAGGCAAATCGGCAAAAATAGGGGTCACTTCGACAGCCCCCAACAAGAAGCCTACTTAAACTTGTGGCGGACCTATGACCGGTTACGGGTATTAGAGGACAAGCTTTTTCTGGAGCATGGCCTTTCGGCTCAACAGTACAATGCCTTGCGCCTTTTGGCGGCGCGAGGCCAAGGGGGGATGGCGACCCTTGAAGTTGCCAAACGGCTGGTTTCCCGTGCTCCGGACATCACCCGCCTGATAAATCCCTTGGTGGAAATGGGCTGGATTTCTCGAACCCGGCCCAAAGAAAATCGCCGAATGGCAATCCTTTGCATCACCGAGGCCGGAAATAGCCTTTTGGACCGGTTGGAAAGTCCGGTAACCTTATGCGGAACCGAACAGTTGGGCCACCTCACCGAGGTGGAACTTGGTGAGCTGACCCGGCTCCTTCAGAAAGCCAGGGGCCCCCATGAGGATCCACAAAGGGCATGGGCTCCGGATGAGAACCCGGAGAAGTAGCCTATTGTTTTTGCTAACAAAAAATATCCAACAATCCGCATTTGCCCCAAAATGCTCTTGCAATCGGGAAATACCAAAGGGGATAATTAGATTTGGCGAAAATCCGGCAGGGAGGTTGGAATGGTCTGGTCACAAACCAAACCAAACGAAGAGGGCATCACGAGGCGATTAACCGCCCCTAGGCGCCTGATTGTGGATCTGCTTCATTTTGCCAAGCGAGTACCCTCCATACCTGTGGAGCGGACCATGCACCTTGGTCCGTTGTTTGTAGAACGCCAAGGACTGGCCAACCGACCCGGGTGGAATACGGTGTTTTTAAAGGCATTCGCCTTGGCCGCCGTGGAGTTCCCCGAACTTCGAACGAGCTACTTACCCTGTCCCTATAATCGTTTATTTGAACACCCTTGTAGCGTGGCGTCCCTTGCCATCGAACGGATGGTGGAGGGGGACCCGGCCATTTTGTTTATGAAAATCTGGTGCCCCGAGGGGATGGCTCTGTGGCAGATAGAGGAGAAGGTTCTCGAGGCGAAGACCCGCCCTATCGAAGCGTTTTCCCATTTTCGTTTGGCTCTTGGCATAAGTCGGTTTCCGCAGGTGATTCGACGACTCGTCTGGTGGTTGACTTTGGAATGGTCCGGAAAATGGCGCGCTCGAAAATTTGGCACCTTCGGCCTTAGCTCCTTTGGCGCCTTGGGGGCCGAATCGCTCCATCCCATCTCCCCCCTTACGGCAACCCTAACTTTTGGACCAATTAGCCCCGAGGGTACCGTTCGAGTGCGGATTGTTTTCGATCACCGAGTTTGTGATGGAGCCCAAATCGCAAGGGCGTTGGCAAGAATTGAAGAACATCTTTTAACAACGATCCGTAAAGAAATAGCGGAGTTAGACTTTGGTGGGATGACCCAATTGGCTGGGAAGGATGTTCCTCCCAATACAGGCAAATCAACCCAAGTAGGATTTTACCATGAGCAAGCTAGACGAAAATTTATGGCATAGAGACGAAAGCGCCCGGGCCTTTTGGGACCAATATCAGGCCCGGCCCTATCAGGAGCTTTTGGAAGACACCATTTGTTGGGCCCATCCCGAGGCCGGTGAAAATTGGCTTGACATCGGCTGTGGTGGGGGCCAGCTCACCGGTGGATTGTACCGGGCAAGCGGGGGTACGGTGGGATCGATCGTGGCCATGGACTGTGCCGCGGCCAATGTCGAAGCCCTTGACAAACTCCGTGACAAACTCGGAATTGGGGATCAGCCCGAACGGATCACCTTCCAACAGGGTGACTTGAGCTTTGGTTTGCCCCAGTTTGAGGACAAATCCTTTGATGGGGTTATCGCGGGGTTATCGCTTTCTTATGCCGAGTCACAGGACCCTTTGACCGGTGAATACACGGATACGGCATTCAAAGAAGTTTTCCGGGAAATCATCCGGGTATTGCGACCGGGGGGAAGGCTCGTCTTTTCCATCAATGTTCCCGAACCCAATTTTTGGGCCATTTTTTGGAAATCCATCTGGCCGCTAAAGCGATGGCGCCGACCCGGCCGATTGTTGGCCAACATTTGGGAAATGCAAAAGGTAGGAACTTGGCTAAAAGTAGAAGCCCTCAAAGGGCGCTTTCATTATTTGCAAATTGAGGCGCTACGGGGAGTGCTTTTGGAGGCCGGCTTCCCCGCGGTGGAATGGCGCGAAACTTATGCCAATCAAGCCTTTGTTATCCGGGTCGAAAAACCCATCGAGGTCAAAAGAGCCGTGGCCGCTTGAAGGGACGGGCTGGTTTAAGCCCTTTGCAACATCATGATTTCGGTTGTGCCGATGGCATCTTGCCATTTGGTGGTTTGGCCATCCACCGTTAGATTTCTAAGAGTTGTGGCTTTTTCGGTTTGAAACGCAAGGCCCATGTGAACCTTTTCTGTGGCGGTGAATTCCACGGTTCCCGCGACAATAACCCAATTCGTTGACTTCCCTTTGGGGCCCGGAATCGTTACCAAGTTTTGACAAAGATTAGCGAATGCCTTGGAACCTCCGTAGGCGGGTTCCCAAATACGAACCAAAGGCTGGTCTTGAAGCAAGGTTTTGGACATCCCCTCTTGAATGAAGTCTAAAATGCCATCGATACTCCTATCGGTAATAGGCTGGGTTTCTTTGGTTCCAGACGAAAGGACCACGGCGCGAAGGCGAGCGGGCATCCCCTTGACTGTGAGTTGGACACCTTCCACCGGGTGAACAACATCGCCCAGTTCCCCCATATGCCAAGCAAGGTCCATATTCCAAGTATCACTGGCCTTTCGCCTCTTTTTCTTGGTAACTTTTCGAAATCGCATAACGGTTCGTTTTAACCAAAGGAAACAAATGGTAACCGTCGAACCAATGATGACCAACCAGCCCCCCTGATTGTCGAGAAAATTATTGATAAAAGGAGGAAAATGCTTGGTCACCGGATGGGAATGGTTTCGAATGGTGTCGATCAAAGGATCTGCCTCATGCCGCATCCTGTCGAGGAATTCCACCATCGAATGTCCCCAGCTTCTAAGGGATTCTTTGGGATCGTCAGACAGAAAAGTGGAAATTGGATTGGCCTTGTGTTCGGCGGCGGGATCCTTCGGCGTGGACATTGGTTCGTGGGATTGAGTCCCCGGCGCCGACATTGGTTCGTGGGATTGAGTCCCCGGGGCCGACATTGGTTCGTGGGAATCAGGACCCGCCACGGCCGTGGTTGCCCTATGTGCTGTTTTAAGGGTGTGAAATTTCCCCCCATCCCGTGGTGGGGCAAGCCTTGGATCGGCATTTGCCTTGGCGTCTGAGGCCGGGGTATGTTGACTGTTCAGGTACTCTTTCACATCAGGAGGAAGGCCTACAGTTCGGTCGAAAGTCCCAAGGGCAAAATAACCCACATTTCCAAGAAGCGCCAAGGCCACGCCGTTGAAAATCCACTGAACAAAAACAATCATGATTCCTTTACGGAAGGTGCATTGGATCCAGGCCACCATCATAATGCCCGCCACGCAGAGCGAAATCACCACAGGGACCCACTTGAGCAGGGGAAGGGTACCCAAGGCTTGCCACTGAATGCCCAGAGGCAATCGAATCCAGTTGATGAATGAGAATCCAGGAGCCAGTTTTAGCGATTCGTGCATGGCCCTTGCGGCACCATAGCCAATGACCTCAAAGCAGAGGACCACGGGAACCGTAATCAGGATGATCATTAAAAAAGCGCGTTTGTAGGAGGGCTGCTCCTCGCCAAAGATTCCACAAGAAGTTCGAAGGATAAGCGTGGCCAGAAAAGTACCGAAAAGGACAACCAAGACAACAACAAAAAGGACAACCCAAGGCATGGTGTCAATCTCCGAAATAGTGTGGCTTTGGAGATTCTAGGATGACGAGGGCTTTTTTGGGGAAATTCCGAGATCTCGCCCCTAATTCTTAAGCAAAGTTGCCAATACCACCCGAACAGAGCTTTAGGATGGGGTGGTCGCGGCCCGCCTGTGGCTCCACCATTCATAAACCAAGGGCAAAACCGAAACAAAAACGATGGCGATGAGCATCAGCTCGAAATATTTATCGGAGAGTTGGCTGCCAAGAACATATCCCCCCCCCATACAGAGGCCGACCCATGCCACCGCCCCAACGACATTGAAGGCCAAAAACCGGGAATAGTGCATCGAGCCAATGCCGGCCACAAACGGTGCAAAGGTGCGAATGATCGGGACGAAACGGGCCATAATGACGGTTTTTCCGCCATGTTTTTCATAAAAGGCTTGGGTACTGACCAAGTGCTTTTGATTGAGCCACCAAGAATCCTTAGCCCGAAAAACCGCCCGGCCAAACCACCGACCCAAATGATAGTTAACCCCATCCCCCAAGGTAGCGGCAAAAATAAGCAAAGGCACAAGCATCCAAATGTTTAGTGAGGTTCCCTCAAAGGCACAAATCGCTCCCAAAGCAAATAACAACGAATCCCCTGGCAAAAAGGGCATGGCCACCAAACCGGTTTCACAAAAAATGATCAAGAATATCAGGGCCGGAAACCATGGGCCAAAGCTTTCAAGCAGTCCATTAAGGCCGTCTCGGCTGGCTAGCTGGCGGAAAAAAACCAAACCCTGATTCAATACTTCCATTCTCAATAACTCCGCCTTGGCCTAGACCTTGTCAATTGGGCTAGGCTACCCCGACTCCTCCATGGGTGACAAGGCCTAGGGAAGAAACCGGAAATCCAAGGGATTATCTTTTTGAGGGAAAAGGGCACCAAGAAAACCTTTACCGCTTTAACCGCCATGGGCTTGATTGGTGTTGCTCCCGGGTTAGGGCAACCTCATCACCCCATTGGGCAAGGTCTGGCGCAGAAGCTTCGGAAAATGGGCCGAATAGATCCCCTAGCCAACCAAGAAACTCCTCACGGGTGGGAAGCGGCAAATTTGGCACCAAATCGGCCAACCCGGACAGTCGCTTTTCCAACTCGCTTTGACGCAATAGCAGGCCCCCATGTTGCAAAACGGCACCTTTTCGTTTCCGTTGGGCGCTACCCATCACCTTGTGACCGCCAACGATAAGATCCCCGGCGGTGAGGTGTTGAAAACAGAGTCCCGACCGATCGAGGTAGATCCCCTCTCCCTCATGTAAAGAGGCCGGATAGCCCAAGGCCAACAATCCTTGGGCAATCAAACCATGGATCCTACAAGGAAGCGAGGCGGTTTGGCTTGCCAGGGGGTGACTTGCAGGCAAGGCAAACGCATAGGTCCATTCATAATGATGAAGCAGGGCTTCGCCCCCGGTGGACCGTCTGGCCCAAGGCGGTTGAGGGTTGTAGCCCATTGAGAGACGAATGTCCGCGGGTTGAAAATAGCCAAGGCTGAGTTCGGGTTTCCCCCAGTAATAGATCCGAATTGTTGCTATTCCCTTTTCGGCTAGCGATAACATCGCATCGTCACAAGCCATGGCAACCGCCACAGGATCCATCCGATCGGGAAGCCTCTTTATGAAATCAAACCCCTGATTCATGTAAGGGAGGCCTCCAGCGAAGGATGGGTGTCTTGGCGGCGGCCACCTCGTCCGGTCGGGAAATGCCAAGGGTATAGGGAGCGTTGTGTAGTGTTTCGGCAGTCTCCGACAGAATCGTTTTAATGGCCAAGGCAAACCCTTCCAGCGTTTCTTTGCTTTCTGTTTCGGTCGGCTCCATCATCAAAGCCTCTGGCACAACCATGGGAAAATAGACAGTGGGGGCATGGTAACCATGATCGAGAAGGCCCTTGCAGATGTCCATGGCGCTGATCCGTTTTTCCCGGCGAAAAAGTCGGGCACTGGCCACAAACTCGTGCATACACCTATCGCCCTTAGGCACTTCCAAGGTCCCTTTTAGAAGCGCCAGCAGGTAATTCGCGTTAAGGACGGCCTGTTCGGAAACCTCACGCAAGCCATTGCCCCCCAAAGTACAGATATAGGCAAACCCCCTTACCAAAACCCCAATGTTGCCAAGGAAACCGTGAACGCGCCCGATGGAAAGGGGCCGATCGTAACAAACCCCAAATCCGGTGGCGGTGCGAACCACCATGGGAGAGGGGAGAAAAGGGGCAAGGAAATCCCTCACGGCAATGGGGCCGCTCCCTGGCCCACCCGCGCCATGGGGGCCGGTGAAGGTTTTGTGGACATTGTAGTGCATCATGTCGGCGCCAAAGTCCCCGGGCCGGGTGATACCAAGGATTGCGTTCATGTTGGCCCCATCAAGGTATACCAACCCGTTTACACGATGAATGATTTCGGTGATTTCGGCGATCTGGCAATCGAATAGACCCAAAGTATTGGGGTTGGTGATCATAAAAACAGCGGTCCTACCATCGACCTTGGATCTTAGATCCAGAAGGTCAACCAAGCCGTCGGCCCGACTTTTGACGGTAACCGCTTCAAACCCCGCCAAGGCCGCAGAGGCGGGGTTGGTTCCGTGGGCGGAATCGGGAACAAGTACCTGAGTTCGTTTGTCTTTTTTGTGCTTAAAATAGGCCGCGGCCACCAGCAGTGCAGTCAACTCTCCTTGGGCCCCGGCGGCGGGTTGGATCGAAACTGCTGGAAGTCCGGAAATCTCCGCAAGGATCTCCTGCATCCCAAAAAGCAATTCCAAAATGCCTTGACTGATCGCATCCGGGGCAAGGGGATGAATCGCCGCAAACCCCGGCAACGACACAACCCTTTCATGCCGTTTGGGATTGTACTTCATCGTACAGGAACCCAACGGATAAAAGTTACTGTCAATCGCCATATTTTTTGTGGATAGGTTGGTGTAATGGCGAACGATATCCAGTTCCGCCAACTCGGGAAGGTCCAATGGGGCAAAAGCCAAGGCCTCGGCGGGGAACATCGCCTCCAATGGAATCTCGGGAACATCGACAGCTTCCACCCGATGAGCCCGTCGGTTGGAACGGGAAATTTCAAACAAAAGACC
>SIAL01000147.1 GCA_009691815.1 Gemmataceae bacterium
CCCAAAGACTCTTCACAGTCCGGTAGGTGTTCGACCGGTCCCGGGTGCGTCCTTACATAATAATTCAATTGGCGGGCAAGGCCATGAAGGATTTTGATGTCGCGCATCTTAGGACGACACCGCATGAGTAAATGCCTCACCCCTTCGAATAGGGAATCGGCCTTTTCTCCATAGAGAAATCCTATCTCGGTTAAGGCCGATTTGAGGTTGGCAAAGAGGCGCTCTTGGGCCTCCAAGGGGGCCATTTTTTCCGTTGTTACCCAATTCCTTTGGGCCGCCAACCAGGCCACCCGAAGTTCATAAAGACAAATCGCCGCCGCCGAGGCAAGGTTCATCGAATCATATTCAAACGAGGTGGGAATCTCGATCAGGTGGCTACACTTGGCTACCTCGTCGTTGGTCATCCCGTTTGGCTCGTTGCCAAAAACGAGGGCAACCAAACCTTGTTGGCTAATGTCGACCAACTGGGGCATAATGTCTCGAACAAAACCCCTGCGAGAGGACCGGACCACACCATCCACTTTGCTGGCCGTACCCACGGCTGCGACGCAATCGGCCAAAGCCTCTGAAAGTGTCGCTACGGTCCTACTGTTTTGAAGCACATCCTCAGCATGAACCGCCATGCGAAAGGCCATTTCCGAGGCGGGGTCCGCAGTGGGATTGACCAGGACTAACTCGGAAAACCCTAGATTCTTCATCACTCTGGCCACGGAACCGAGGTTGCCAGAAAATTGAGTCTGCGCCAAAACAACTCGAAAGGGGAGGTTTGTCATCCGCCTTTTCCGTTGCCGGTAAGGGTGTGGGCCAAATCCTTGACATGGCGAATGTCGAGTTTACCGCTACCCAGGGAAGGGATTTCCGCCACTTCGAAAACATCTCTTTCATCAGGCCGCCACAAAGGGGGGATTCCCGTTTTGGCCAAGAGCCCGAGCCATTGGGATTTGGTAACGCCAAGCCCTTTAAGGACCTCAGCAAGATACACAATGACCACTTTTTCTCCCCGGGAAGGATCCGGCACACAGGTCACCGCGCAAAGCCGTTCGGTACATTCAACGGTCTCATGAAGTAGCTCTTCGATTTTCTCAAGAGGTACCATTTCCCCGGCAATTTTGGCAAAACGGGTCAACCGCCCCGTGATGGTAATGTGCCGATGGTTGTCGAGAAACCCCATGTCTCCGGTAAGGTACATCCCGTGACGAATGACCTCGGCTGTTTTTTGGGGTTGATGCAAGTACCCCTTCATCACATTTTGTCCACCACAGACGATCATCCCCTCTTCGCCCATGGGTTTGATTTCCATATTTACCGGATCCACAATGGCGGAAAAGGTTCCAACAAGGGCTCGACCGATTGTTCCGGGCCGGTTCCGAAGCCAGCTAATCCCCTCTTCTATTTCGTCCGGGCGATTGAGAGTGGCAACCGGGGCAAGTTCGGTACAGCCATAACCCTCCAAGGGGAGGACACCATGTTTTTGTTGGAATTCTTTCGCCAAGGGAACGGGAAGTTTTTCCGCCCCACAAACAATGAGCCAAAGACTGGCAAAGTCGCCCGGTTGAGCTCGCCTCAGGCAAAACCGCAGAAATGTCGCGGTGGAAAGAAACACGGTGGCCTTGTGAAGTCGGGCGAGTTCACCGATCTCTTTGGCCTGTCGGGGATCGGCATGGTAAACCGTTTTGATTCCAAGCAACATGGGAGCACAAAGCGTTATTGTGTAGCCAAAGCTGTGGAAGAACGGGAGACACGCAAGCATCACATCCCCGGGGCCAAATCGGATAAACTGAATGACCGCCAGGCTGTTGGAAAGCAAATTGGCCTGAGTCAGTTGAACCCCTTTCGGATCCCCCGTGCTTCCCGAAGAAAAAATAATCGTGGCAAGGTCGGAAATCTTGTGGTGGGTCATGGGCATGAGCCACCACTCAAAAAGCCATGGCGGACAAACTTTAACCAAAAACCCACCCCAAACGCGCTCCAACGAGCCTATTGAAGCGCGAATATCTTCAAGAAAAACCAACTTGCGGCCAGGCCCCGGTTCAAAGGGCATTCGCTCAAGGAATCGTTTCGAGGTGATCACCGTTTTTACGGTGGTCTGTTTCAAACAGGCCAAAGCCACATCCTGAGTGGCGGTGTAATTAAGGTTGATGGAAACCTTACCCAAAAACCCCAAGGCCGTATTGACCAAAGCCCCGCCAACCCCGGTGGGCAACCATACCCCAACCATCTCTTCAAGGGAGACGATTGGTTTAAGCTTTTTCGCTAATAGATACGATCCCGTCAGGGCCTTGTAACCCGAAAGGGAACCGCTGATTTGGTCCACCCAAAACTCATTTTTTGGGGTCTCCCATGCCCGTCGAACAAATTGGCGATGAAGGGGTATTTCGCGGGAAATGTGCCTTTGAGCGACCTCATAGGAAAGTTTTTCCAGTTGATCCCTTACATGAAAACCATCGGCGTTACCGGGCAGGGGATGCCCCACCTGGATTTCCACTTCGTTGAGCCCGCCGGGGAGTCGCCCCAAAAACCATCTGCCCCCTTTGAGCTTCCAGGGGCTTCCTCGAGTGGAGGTTACCCAAACAGGCAGCAAAGGAACCCCGGAGTGTTTGAGGATCGACAAAACCTGATCCAAATCAACCTCTGTTCCATCAGGAAGTTGATAATCCTCCGCAACCCAGGCGACGCTTTTTCCCGCCTTTAGGGCTGCAAAAACCGGGGCGAATAGGGCGTCTAATGGGGTAGAAACGGCTCCAACCCGAAGGAGGATGTCGGATTCATGATGGGCAATGGGATCTGGTTCAGTGGCGCAAAATCGGGCAAAAACAACCTCCCGGTCCGCCGAAAGGCTGGTGCGAACGAGATTGCGTTCCGGCCCATAGACCTCGGCGATCAAAAAAAACACCGGACTATTGCCGGAAATGTGTTTTTGCCCATAGAGATGTACCATAGGTGACCATGCAGCCATCAAAAGCACCTTTCTGCTTCCACAAAACAAAAAACGACCAAGCCACACCAAAGCGAAACCATGGATTTCAAGAATCCAGGGAGGTTCCGATACCCTTGGAGGCAGGTTTTGCTTAGGATAATGTAGATGTTTTGGCCCGCAAAGCCTTACCGATTTGACCCCTGTCGGGAATCCCCTTTCCGGCATAGGAGACAAAATGACACTACCGCGCTTTTCCGCCTTTCTTGTTGCCACAGCCATCCTCTTTTCCCAACCCGCTTGGGGGCAAACCACCGCCAACCCTTCGTTTATTAAAGATGTGGCTCCTATCCTCCGAGAAAATTGCTTCGGTTGCCATGGTTCCAAAAACCCTAAGGGGAAGCTCGACCTCACCAAATATGAATCCATGCGCAAAGGCGGAACCAAAGACGACCCAATTGTTCCGGGTAAACCCGATGACAGCTACCTCATCGATGTGATTAAAGCTCTCGACAAAACCCAGATGCCCCCCAAGGAAAACGGGGATCGCTTGCCCGCCACCCAGATCGCGGTGATTGAAAAATGGATCAGCCAAGGGGCCAAACTCGACCAAGAGATCAATCCCAAGACGGACCTCATTCGCGAACTGCGCCAGCGCTGGATCCCCCCCGCCCTTGCCCCTCGGTATCCCTTTCCGCTTCCCGTAACGGCCGTCCTTTATAGTCTTGATGGAAAATACCTCGTAACCTCGGGGCATCATGAATTGATGGTTTGGGATGTCGAATCGGGCAAGCTTCAAAAGCGGATTGCCATTCGCCCCCGCCGGGTCATGTCGATGGCCTTTTTGGATGCCAACCAACTTGTTGTGGCCGGCGGCCGTCCCGGGGAAGAGGGGACCTTAGCGGTTTATAACTTGGCTTTTGCTCCTGAGAAGACCGAAAATGGCGTTCAAATCCTTGATGGAACCATGGCGGGTAAGGCCCTGGTTCGCCAACTGGCCGTTGCCGATGACGAACTGGAATCCGTTGCCATCTCGGTGGACAAGAAAAAACTTGCCGCCGCCGGTTGTGACCGATCAATTCAGGTTTGGGATATTTCCAAGGGGATAGCCTACGCAAAACTCGAACAAACCATCGAGAACCATGCCGACTGGATTTTCGGGCTGGCCTTTAGCGCCGATGGAAAAACCATTCTAAGCGCCTCCCGGGACAAAACCGCCAAGGTTTGGGATCTGGCCGCCAAGGAATCTTTGGCGACCTTCCCGGATCATTCCAACACCGTTTATGCGGTCTTGGCTATGCCCGATGGAAAACTTGGCCTTTCCGCCGGGGAAGACAACCAAGTGCGGTCGTGGCAACTCCAAGGGGACAACGCGGGCAAGCAGGCCCGCGCCACAGGCGGTCACAGCGGAGCGGTCTTTCGCATGGTTTGGTTGCCCGGCGAGAAACAATATGTAACCGCTTCTTCCGATCAAACCGTTCGCGTTTGGGATCGGGAAAAAGGGAATCAGGTCAAGGCCTTCCCCCCGTCGGGGGAACAGGTCTTAAGCCTAGCGGTTAGCCCAGATGGCAAACGGATTGCCGGGGGAACATTTGGTGGCGAAGTCCTTTTGTGGAACATTGAAGATACCAAATTGATCCGAAAGTTTACCTCGGACCCGGGCCAACCCCAACCCCCTGTTCCCGTGGTCCAACCTGTTCCCCCCGTTAAACCCGTTCCCCCCGTCAAAAAAGAGGAACCCAAAACAGAAAACAAGAAAAAGGACGATTCCAAAAAGGCCGCGGCCAAACCCAAATGAGCATCACAGGCCGGGACGATTGCCCTAGACTGAGGCCCTATTTGGCGGCTTCGCTCGACCCGGCCCAACCCGGCATCCAAATCCTTTACGATCAGGTTCGAATTAGCGACACCCAACTTGCCATGGGGCCAGTCGACTTTGAAATCCTCAAGCGAATCAACGGCAAAACTTCGATTCAGGAAATTCACCACCAAGTACAAAAGTCGCTAGGGGGGGGCATGATCCTCCCCTTGCCTGTTGTCGCCCGTTTCATTACCGACCTCGACAACGCCCTGTTTTTGGACACGGAAAAATATCATGCGGTGGTAGACGCGCCGGTCCGAAAACCCTCTTGTATTGGCTGTTATGAGGCGGATCCCAAAGCCTTTCGCGGACAAATGAGGGAAATATTCGCCCGATCGGGGCCATCGGAACCCCTTGGCCTGGCAACCGACCATAACCTTGCCGGCCTCATTGTCCCGCACATGGACTATCAACGGGGAGCGGCCACCTATGCCCACGCCTACCATCACCTCATGGGACAAACCAACGCCAAATTATTTGTCATTCTGGCCACCTCACACTACAGCAATCACCCCATTAACCTCACAAGAAAACATTTCCAAAGTCCCTTGGGGGTGATACCCACCGATTTTGCTTATGTCGATCGGATTGTGGAACAGTTGGGTGACAAAGTGTTTGAAGACGAAGTAGTGGCCCATTTCCCCGAGCACTCGGTCGAATTGGAAGCGGTAATGTTGCATTTTCTTCGCCCCCGAGAAAAGGATATTCGCATCGTTCCTATCGTTTTGGGCAACATCGAAAAAGCAATGCTCTCGGGCAAGGCCGGGGAAGAAACCGCCACGCTCAAAAAAATCCTTGGGGCATTACGGATGGCCCAAGCCGCGGCTAAGGAGCCTGTTTGCTATCTTTTAAGTGGTGATTTGGCGCACATCGGCCCAAAGTTTAGCGATTCCGTCAAACTCGATGCCACTCGCGTTGTTTCCAGCCGAAAACAGGACAAAACCGTGTTGGATAGGCTGGTTGAGGGATCGGCAGATCCCTTTTTAAGCCAAGTGGCCTCCGAAAAAAACGCCCGCAACATCTGCGGTGTCGCCCCGTTTTGGTATGGCCTAAAACTTATGGACGATCGCCCGGGAAAGTTGCTTCACTATCAACAATATGTCGATCCCAAATGGCAGGAAAGCGTCTCGTTTACAGCGGTGGCCTATCCCTCATGACCCAAGCCATACCCATCATCCGGTTCAAACAGGCCAAAGCTGGTTTTGAAGCCCATGCACAGCTAAAGCGAATTTCCCTGGCGCGCTACCACGCCCGGGTTTGGACATGGGGCAACGGGCCTGACCTTTTCCTAATCCATGGATTGGCCGATCACAGCGATTCGTTTTTGCTCATCGCTTCGGAACTTTCCAAACACTTTCGCTGCATCGGTTATGACCTTCCCGGGGGGCATTTGGACGATGGGGCCAATCTATGGCGGTATCAACATGGGGATTTGGCAACCGATGCCCTACACATCCTCGACGCCTTGGGGTCCAAAGAAACCTTCCTCTTGGCGGGATCGTTTGGAACCACCATTGCACAAAGACTCCTCCATGAACAACCCAAACGATTTCCCGCGGCCATTTTGCAAGGCGGGTTTGCCCAGCGTCCCCTAGGCTGGAAAAAATACCTGATGGCCTGCGGAGGGCGCTTTTGGAAAAACCAACCTGTGGGCCAATTCCGCAACTATGCCAAAACCCTTCACGCCCTTTACGGAATCGGGTTTGCCGGACGCGAAACCGAGGCTTGGGATTGGTTTTTGCACTGCGTGGGAACCACGCCGCTTAGAACAATGGCCCACCAAGCCATCATGATTGCCCATCTGGATTTGCGGCCCTTGCTCCCCAAAATTGCTCAACCAGTGCTGCTGCTTTGTGGGGAAAAGGACCAGGTTATCGATGCCAAGGCTTCCTCTCCTTTGGTTTTGGGCCTCCAAAGGGCCAGCCACATCGTCGTTCCCGATTGGGGTCATGTACCCGCCTACACCCATCCCGAAGAAATGGTCGACAGAGTCCTTGGGTTTCTCCATGCGAATGGCCTAAGTTAGTCTGAAAGTCTGGAGACGATTATTTCCATGGCAACGCATCTTAAAATCGCCATTCTTGGCGTGGGCCCTGATGGCATGGAGGGATTGCCCCCCCGTGAGCGGGACCTTCTTCAACAGGCCGTGGTGGTTTTGGGGCCTCCAACCGTTTTGGACCGCTTGGGCCATTTCGAGGCACGCCGTATTCCCATTGGCCTAAACTTGGGCGAAACTCTTGAGACCCTTGGGGCCCTCGATCCCCATCAACAAATCGTTGTCGTGGTGAGCGGGGATCCCCTGTTTTACGGCCTAGCCCGCTTCCTTTGTGAAAAACTCGGCAAGGATCGCTTTGAGGTCCTCCCCCATGTCTCCTCTATGCAGCTTGCCTTCGCCCGGATCAAGGAGAGCTGGGAAGATGCCTACCTTGGCAATTTGCAAAACACCACCCTGCCCAAGATCCTCGACCGAATCCGCACCGCCGAAACCGTGGGCCTTTTCAGTTCGGATCAGGTTGGGCCAAAGGAGTTGGCGCGCGAGATGATGGCCCGGGGAATAGACTATTTTCGCGTCTATGTTTGCGAAAACTTGGGTACGCCCACTGAGCGGATCACCTCGGGGGAATTGGCCGAAATCCTTCCCATGAGTTTCGATCCGCTCAATGTCATCATCCTAAAGCGCAAGGAGGGGCGGCCCGATCTCCCTGGGGCCGCGGGCCGGTTTTGGCCGTTTGGCAATCCCGATGACACCTTCGCCCAGAGCCGCCCCAAGAGCGGCCTCATCACCCAATCCGAGGTCCGGGCCTTGGCGCTTGCCCAAATGGTCCTTCATCGCGGAACCATCTGTTGGGACATCGGTGCAGGCTCGGGTGCCGTCGCCATCGAGGCCGCCCGCTTTTGTGACCCGGCCACCGTTTACGCCATCGAAGAGGACCCGGCGGATTTTCACTTGATTCAGGCCAACGCCCAAACGATGGGGGTTGCCAATGTAAAGGCGATTTTGGGCCGCGCCCCAGAAGTGCTTGCCGAACTACCCGAGCCAGATGCTATTTTTGTGGGCGGAATCGCCCATGAGATCACCTGTGTTCTCGACAGGGCTTGGCACAGGTTACGACCGGGGGGTCGGCTAGTGGCCAATGTGGCCACCATCGAATCCTTAAGCGAGGTCTACCGTCGCCTCAAAGACCTTTCAGGGCCAAACGGCCAACTTGAGGTGCGCCTGATTCAGATTTCCCGGGGCGTGGACCAACTCAACTCGCTAAGGCTCGAACCCCTCTCCCCCAGTTTCCTCCTGAGGGCCGAAAAACCCG
>SIAL01000148.1 GCA_009691815.1 Gemmataceae bacterium
TTTTCTTCCTCTGGGATTGGCTCTAAAACAGGGAAATCCGGTTGCAGAGGCCTATTATGGCCGTTGAAAATAACCTCCTTATTGGTAAATTTTCAAAAGGAGAAATACCAGCAAAAGGTTAGCATTGGCCTTTGGCGTACCCCATTAGGAATATCAGGATGTCCGAACAATCGCCAATTACTTCTGCCATGGATCAGGCGGCGGTTACCGCCATTCGGGTTCTGGCCATGGATGCGGTTCAAAAAGCCAATTCGGGCCACCCCGGAACACCTGTGGCCTTGGCCCCGGTCACCTATGCCATTTGGAATCGCTTTCTGCGCTATGACCCACTGCAACCCCTTTGGCCGAATCGCGACCGCTATGTCCTTTCTTGTGGCCATGCTTCGATGCTTCTCTATTCCATGATCCATCTTTCCCGGATCCGAAACCTTGATCATAACGGCAAGGTTTTGGATGAAGTTTCGTTGCCCCTTGATCAGATCAAAAAATTTCGCCAACTGGACAGCCGTACCCCCGGCCATCCGGAATATCACCATACCGCGGGCGTGGAAACGACGACAGGCCCCCTAGGAAACGGGGCAGGCAACAGCGTTGGCATGGCCATTGCCGGCAAGTGGCTGGCGGCCCGTTACAATAAGCCCGGCTTTGACCTTTTTACCTATAGGGTTTATACCCAAGTCAGCGATGGCTGCCTTATGGAAGGGGTTGCCAGCGAAGCGGCCAGCTTGGCGGCGCATCTTAAACTCGACAATTTGGTTTGGGTCTACGACAACAACCACATCACTATCGAAGGCGAAACCTCACTGGCCTTTAGTGAAAATGTCGGTGGCCGTTTTGAGGCCTATGGCTGGCATGTCCTTCATATACCTGATGCCAATTGCCTTGAAGCGATCACCCAACGCCTTACTGATGCGGCGGCTACTAAAAGCATGCCGACCTTGGTGGTCCTAAATAGTAGGATTGCTTGGGGCGTCCCCGGCAAGGAAAATCACCACTCCGCCCATGGCGAACCTTTGGGAGCGGTCGCCATCGAGGGGGCCAAGGTGAATTATGGGGTTGACCCAAAATTGCAATTTTCGGTGCCTCCCGAAGCCTATGAAGCCTTCCAGTTGGGCATGGCTGCCAAAGGCGCAACTGAATCCGGCAAATGGGCGGCTCTGTTTTCTTCCTACGCCAAGTCCTACCCGGAATTGGCGAAGGAAATCGATCAAATGAACTCGCGTCAGCTTCCCGAGAAATGGGATGCCGGCCTTACCGAGTTTCCTTGGGGCGAGTTCGACGATCCTAAAAACCCCGGCAAGAAAAAAGTGGCGGCGGTTGCCAGTCGCGACGCGGGCGGCAAAGTGCTCAACTCCCTCGCCAAGAATATCCCTTGGTTGATTGGTGGCTCGGCCGACTTGGCTCCTTCCACCAAAACACGCCTTACTTTTGAGGGTGCTGGAGATTTCGAAGCCGTTTCCTATGGCGGACGCAACCTCCACTTTGGCATCCGCGAACACGCCATGGGCGCCATCATCAACGGCATGGCCCTTTGTAATTTGCTTCCCTATGGATCGGGTTTCCTTATTTTTAGCGACTATGGCAGGGGTGCCCTTCGCCTTGGCTCCCTCATGAATATCCCGGCAATGTATGTGTTTACCCACGATTCCATCGGGGTCGGAGAAGACGGACCAACCCACCAACCTATCGAACATTTAGCATCGCTAAGGGCCATTCCCGGAATGCTCCTACTTCGGCCGGCCGATGCCAATGAAGTTTCAGAAGCCTATCGCGCGGCCCTTTTACACAACCACTCCCCTTCTTGCATCATCCTAACCCGGCAGGAACTTACCACCTTCGACCGCACAGTGTGCGCCCCCGCGACGGGTTTGCACCAAGGCGCTTATGTCCTTCTCGATGCGGCAAGCGGCAAGCCTGATGTAATCCTGATCGGCACAGGCAGCGAGGTCGAGCTTTGCGTTTCGGCCAAAAAGATCCTGGATGCCAAAGGAATCCAAACCCGCGTGGTCAGCATGCCATCATGGGAGTTGTTCGAGGCCTATTGTGGCAAAAACCCCGACTATCGCGAATCCGTCCTACCCAATGCGGTTCGGGCGAGGGTGGCGGTCGAAATGGCCTCGCCCTTTGGCTGGGAACGGTACACCGGCCTCGACGGAGCCATTTTGGCCATGCGCGGTTTTGGCGCCTCGGGCCCGTTCAAAGACCTGCTCAAAAAGTTTAATTTTACACTCGAAAACTTGGTGGGGCTAGCCTCCGCTCAGGTGGCGGGAAAATTACCCCTTTCTCGCTGAAAGGATGGCCTTCCGTGTCGTCCATATTTGATCTAATTCTGGAAGATATACACCCGGGCATGGTCTTGGGTTTGGGCTCCGGGCGAACCACCTTGGCCTTTGTGAGGGCCTTGGGGAAAAAGGTCGCTCAGGGCCTTTCGTGTAAGGGCGTTCCTACTTCAACCGAAACGGCAATCCTAGCCGGGGAGATGGGGATTTCACTCCTTTCTCTGGACCAACTAGACGACCAACCCATTGACCTTACCGTAGACGGTGCCGATGAGGTGGATTCCAATCTCAACCTCATCAAAGGTTATGGCCGGGCTTTGGTTCGTGAAAAAATCATCGCCTGCTCAAGCAAAAGGGTAGTCATCCTTGTTGGCACCGATAAGGTGGTAAAAAAACTGGGGGATCGGGGAAAACTCCCTGTGGAAATCGTCTCTTTTGCCCTACCCATGCTTCAGAAAAAACTCAAGGAATGGGGTACCCACGGCCAAATCTGGCAAGGGGCCACAGGTCCAAACCTCACCGACAATGGCAACCCTATTTTAGATTGTGCCACCGAAGGGGTCGCAAATGTTCCGGATCTGGCTCGAAAGATTCGGCTTTTGCCAGGCGTAGTTGACACAGGTTTCTTCGAGGGAATAGCGGATCAGGTTTTGGTTGGCGACGAAAAACAGGGGTTTCAATATGTGCGAACCCTTAACCGTATGGGAGCCGCCAAAGATTGATTAGGCCCAAAGATCGAATAGGATTGGGAGAATATATGGCGTATGAAATTGTTCCTTTTGCGGATGCGGAAGCCGTTGCTGTCGCCGGGGCCGAATTGTTTCGGGACCGAGCGAAATACTCGATCAAATCTCGTGGGGTTTTTCGAGTTGCCCTTTCAGGCGGTTCCACTCCCAAACGAATGTTCTCGATTTTGGCGGAGGCGCCTTTCCATAACACGATTGAATGGGACAAAATCTGTCTTTTTTGGAGTGATGAACGATCGGTTCCCCTTGATCACCCGGAGTCCAATTTCAAAACGGCAAAAGACCTTTTGATCGACAGGGTCGGGTTAAAACCATCCAATATTCATCCCATGCGGGCGGAACCCTTGGAAACCGAGGGGGATAAAAACTATGAACGAGGGATCGCCTTGGATTTTGGCGTGAGCCAAAACGGGCCACCCCCGGCGTTTGACCTGATCTATCTTGGAATGGGTCCCGACGCGCACACGGCTTCGCTTTTTCCAGAGACTAACGCCCTTGCTATTACCGATCGCTGGGTGGTCCGAAATAGTGTGCCGAAATTATCCACCACCCGATTAACCTTCACTTTTCCACTGATCAATGCGGCGCGATGTGTCTGTTTTTTGGTTTGTGGCTTGGACAAGGCGAAACCGCTCCAGGAAGTGCTCTATGGCGCGCCAAATCGCGCCCAATATCCGTCGCAAGGGGTTAAACCTTTGGGTGAGCTACTTTGGTATGGGGATAAAGCGGCACTGTCTCTTATTCCGGAGGAGAGGTAACCATGGTGGAACCGAAAATTGCCGCGTCGATTTTAGCGGCGGACTTCACCCGACTGGGTGAACAGGTGGAAGCGGTGGCCACGGCCGGGGCCGATCGTCTCCATCTGGACATTATGGATGGCATATTTGTTCCCAACATCAGTTTCGGCCCCCTAGTGCTGCAAGCCGTCTTCAAGGCAACCAAACTCCCTTTGGAAACCCACCTAATGATCGATCAGCCGGATCGATATTTAGAGGATTTTGCCAAGGCGGGGGCCTCGTGCCTTATTGTTCATACGGAGGGAGCAAATCACCTTCACCGCACCCTCGAGCGCATTCGAGCTCTTGGCTTGAAGGTGGGGGTGGCGATAAATCCCGCGACGCCATCGTTGATCCTGGACCCCATATTGGACATGGTTGATCTTGTATTGGTTATGACCGTAAATCCGGGTTTTGGTGGGCAAAAATTCTTGGATCGGACATTGCCAAAGATCACCGAGATTCGGAAACGAATCGACCACCTAGGGTTGAAAACAGAGCTTGAGGTTGACGGTGGAATTGATCCGGCCACGGCTCCCAAGGCGCTATCCGCGGGAGCAACCGTATTGGTTGCAGGCTCGGCGGTTTTCGGTTCACCACTTGGCATAGCAAAAGCAATGGAATTGCTCAAATATCCCCGGTAATTCGACCCTTTCTTAGTCCTTTTTCGGCGGACCTTTCATGATTCTTGCAGGCGATATTGGCGGCACAAAAACGGTCCTTGGGCTCTTTGACCCCAACCGGGGAAGTCGTGATCCGGTGCGGGAAGAGGTGTTTCCCAGCCGCAATTTCGGCTCTCTTGAACAAATCTTGGAACGGTTCCTTGGGACTGCACCACCGAAAATCCAAGCTGCCGCTTTCGGCGTTGCCGGCGCCATTTTGGATGGCCATTGCCTTACCACCAACTTGGCATGGGAAATGGACGAGGGGGAACTTGCTACCGCTCTTGGAACCCCCCGTTGCAAACTATTAAACGATCTAGAGTCGATGGCGTATGGGATGCTTTACCTTCCTGAAACGGATTTGATTTCCTTAAACCCCGATGCCGGTCCCCGAAAAAAAGGCAATGTTGCGGTGCTTGCGGCGGGAACAGGGTTGGGGGAAGCGTTTCTCTTTTGGGATGGAAACCGCCATCACACGATCGCCACCGAGGGGGGTCATACCGATTTTGCCCCGCAAGATGTCATAGAGAACCACCTGCTACGGTTTTTGATCGATCGCTTTGGAACCCATGTAAGTTATGAAAGAATTCTTTCCGGCCCCGGCATTTACAATGTCTACAGTTTTTTGGTCGAACGCAATGGCACAGGTCCGCATCCGAAAGTGGCCGAAGCCTTGGCCCGAGACGAAGACCCTAGCGCCGTGGTAAGCGAATTGGGCTTGGCCAATGCCGATCCCACCTCACGGGAAACCCTGGAACTTTTCTGTCGGATCTATGGCGCGGAGGCCGGAAACATGGCCCTTAAAATTCTTGCGGTGGGCGGTGTTATGATTGGCGGCGGAATCGCACCAAAAATCCTCCCCGTGTTGCAAAATGGCCTGTTCCTGCAAGGTTTCCTTCGCAAAGGACGCTTTGCCACATTTATGAAAAGCCTACCGCTTTTCTTGACCACCAACCCGAGAGTTGCCATCATCGGCGCGGCGGAATACGCCTTCGGTATGGTGGCACATTAAATTGGTGGCACATTAAAATTGCACCATGACCTTTGCCTTTTGTGGCTATAATCACCCGATGCGTTTTAGGGGGAATTCATGGGATCCATTGAAAAGGGACGAATCAATCAAATCGTCGATGACATTAATGGGTGGCGTCAATGGGGCCCCTATTTATCGGAAAGGTCTTGGGCCTCCGTTCGGGAAGACTACAGCCCTAATGGGGACGCATGGGGCTATTTTCCCCATGACCACGCCCGAAGCAGGGCCTATCGGTGGGGCGAAGATGGCATAGCGGGGCTTTGTGACCGATATGGCTTTCTTTGTTTGGCCCCTGCTTTTTGGAACGGAAAAGACCCCATCCTCAAAGAACGCCTATTTGGCCTTACCCCGGCGGACGGTAACCACGGCGAAGATGTCAAAGAGTATTATTTCCACGAAGACAATACGCCAACCCACTCCTACATGAGGTATTTGTACAAATACCCCCAGGGGGAATTCCCGTATCGCCAATTGGCCGAGGTGAATCGTGCACGCGGAGGAAAGGGCGAGGAATTCGAGCTTTTAGACACCGGGATTTTTGACCAAAACCGCTATTTTGACATTGTTATCGAATTTGCCAAGGTGGATGAACAGACCATCGCGATGAAAATAACAGCGCACAATCGGGGCGATCAGGAAGCACCGCTACATATTCTTCCCAACATTTGGTTTCGAAATAATTGGGGTTGGTCCGCTCAAGCTTGGGGCCCCCATCGCCCTTTGGAACCACAAATTCGTCTAGGAACCCCCTCCCCTAACCATGTGTCCTTGGTGGCGGATGACTGCGGAATCCGCATACGAAAAATCCTTGCCTTTGATTATCAAATTGGTGTTCGCCATTTGTATTGCAGTCCTGGCGGTCAAGCGTGGTTTACCGACAATGAAACCAATGCTCAAAAAATATTTGGACCAAAAGCCCAAGAACGAAAACCCCACCACAAAGACGCCTTTCATCGTCACCTTATCGAATCCGAAGATTGCCTAAAGGAAGATCTGATTGGGACCAAAGCCTGCGTCCATTACCACTTTCCAGCGATTAAACCCGGGGCTTCTGTTGCGGTCCGAATGCTTTTCACGCCTCGAACTCCCATGGTTGACCCCATCGAGATGGTTGATACCTTTATAACGCAAAGAAAAGCCGAGGCGGACGAATTTTATGCCCAAGTTCATCCCGCAAAAGCCACAGCAGACGAAAAGTTAGTGCAAAGGCGAGCCCTTGCCGGCTTGTTGTGGACCAAACAGTGCTACCTGTTCGATGTTGACCTTTGGTTTAATGGGGATAATCCGGATTGGCCGCCGCCCGAGTCTCGTCGCAACATTCGGAATCGTCATTGGGGCCATCTCAATTCCCAGCGGGTTCTTATTCCCGCGGAGAAATGGGAATATCCCTGGTTCGCCGCCTGGGACTTGGCATTCACTTGCCCGGCCATTGCCTTGGTGGATGGTAGATTCGCCAAAGATCAGCTCTATATGCTGCTTTTCGAGCAGTTTCAACATCCTAACGGCCAGATCCCCGCCTATGAATGGGAGTTTTCCGACCTAAATCCCCCGGTTCATGCTTGGGCTGTCTGGCGTGTTTACAACATGGATCGGATCCGTTCGGGAACGGCGGATCGGGAATTTCTTTCCAAGTGCTTTCACAAACTATTGATTAATTTTGCCTGGTGGATCAACAAAGTTGACAAAGAAGGAAATAATGTCTTCGAAGGTGGTTTTCTAGGAATGGACAACATCACTGTTGTTGATCGAAGCATTCCCCTTGAAGACGGTTCAACCCTGGAACAATCAGACGCTTCGGGTTATATGGCCATGTTCTGCCTGAACATGATGCGGATCGCCTTGGAATTAGCCAAACTTGACAGTTCTTACGAGTTCATGGCAATCAAGTTTTTCCAGCATTATGCCTATATCGCAGGTTCCATGAAACGGATGGGTAATCGAAACTATTCCCTTTGGGATGACAAGGATGGCTTCTTTTACGATGTGCTGCGTCGTCCAGACGGGTCGTTTGAAAAGTTTCGCCTGCGCTCGTTGGTGGGCCTGATTCCGCTCTTTGCGGTGGAACGGCTTGAAGCGGAATGGATTCGACCATTCAAACACTTTCATCAAAATTTGATCTGGTTTGTCAATAATCGCCATGATTTAATCGACGGTGTGGTCCACCTGACGGAAAACGAAAGCGGCCCTACTCTTTCGCTTACCATTCTTGATCAAGATCAACTCCGTAAAACTATGAATTGGGTTCACAATCCGGAGGAATTCCTTTCGGATTATGGCATCCGTAGCCTTTCCAAATTCCACGAACAGCACCCCTTCCAATTCAACGGGGTGGAGGTTCGCTATGAACCCGGCGAAAGTGACTCCAAACTGAAGGGAGGCAACTCCAATTGGCGCGGTCCAGTTTGGTTTCCCACAGGGTTCTTGCTTATCGAATCGCTACGAAAACTGGGGAAAGCGTTTGGCAATGATTTCAAAATCCACACCCCGGCCTCGCCTGATGTGCCCGTCACCTTTAATCAGATCGCTGGCGACATTGCCAAACGAATGAAA
>SIAL01000149.1 GCA_009691815.1 Gemmataceae bacterium
TCAACGCAGAACCAACTCCAATTCCACCGGCTTGCCCTCTCGAACTATCTGGAAACGAATCTTGTCGCCAACCAGATAATTGCGACGAATGTAGGCTAGAAAATCGTCCATTTTTCCTTCGATCCTTTGGCCGGAGATTCCTACCACAACATCCCCTGCTTGAAATCCCGCCGCCTTCAATTTTGCATGTACCAAGTCTCCTTGGCGAAATGCAGGCAGGTTTTTAGGAATATCCAACCCATCCTTTTCCTTGTCGGTAAGGTCCTCACCCCCAAAGGGAACCCCGGGGAGAATATCCAGCATCGAGGGTCGCCAAGTAATGTTGCTTTTGCGCCAATCGCCTTTGGGAATAAGCTGCCCTTCCAAGGCTTTTGTTCCACGGGTCCAGTGTATCCCAATCGGTCCTTCGAAATGTTTGTGGAGCACAAACGAAGCATCCGCAAACGAGTGAATCGGGCGACCCTTTAGGCTTAAAAGAACATCCCCCTTGGCTAGGCCGATTGCGGCGGCGGCTGACCCCGGAATCACCTTGGAGACGCGGTTGCCCTGATCGACATCCAGTACCATTCCCAAGTTGTCCAATGGGGGATAGGCCCACAATGCGTCGCGGTCAATGGCCCCACGGGCCAATTGGTCGGATCTTTGAAACTCCTTGATATTGTGACAATGGATGCAGCCATTATGTTTTTTCGCGGCGGGATAATCCTCAGCCCGAACAGGCTTTCCCGTGGGCGGGGGCAAATGGGCGCCATTGCCTCGGGTCTTTAGGGCCTTTTCCAAGGCAAAACGCAACCCTTGGAGAGAATTGCGGCTATCAGGACCCGACGCGTCTCGACCCCCGTATCGACCCAAAATGCCAAGATTTTGGTCCAGAATAAAGCAGTACCAAGTAAGATCGTAATCGAATTCAAAATGGCGCAAATCGACACCGGCGATCTTGGGTAGCCGAATGCGAACAAACTGGCTTAGGGAATCTCGAATAACAGGGTCAAGACGGACAACCTGCCCGTCGATTTCCTTGCAATCCGTTCAAGATTCACAGCGAAAAACCAGAAATATCGGTTTCCCGGTCCGTTTCGCTTCCGCCAAACCTGGGGCAAGTTCGTTGTGCCACCCGTTGGTTTTCTGGGCGAAAACCGGCGAATTGAGGCCAGAAAGCAAAAGTAGGCCAAGGACTAAGACACTCCGCACGATCATTGGTCTTTGTTATCCCCGTTCGTTTTGGGTTTGGAAAGCAATTCGATTTTTTCTACCCTTGGGCGTTCTTCGAACAACCATTCAAGAGAAACGCGGGATTTAAGTGGGGTCTTTTTGATTTCCGCAATCATTTTTTTGTCTGGCCCGCCTCCCTGAGCGGGATTACCCCCGACCCAATGGGGAAAATATTTGCGCCCCTTTTCTTCCCCATCTGCCTTAACCTCAATCCAGTTGTCGCCTTTTGAGGTAACCAAACCGGTCACTGTTCCCTTGCGCCCTTCTTCGGGATTTTTCGCTTTTTTCTGGGCCTTGTCCTGGGCGGTTAACAAACTGAAGGAGGTGCCGACCACCATCAGGCAGGCCAATCCGACTAACGAACCAATGCGAATCATGGGGGACATCCTTTGTGGGGGGGTGGTTAAAGGCGGCGAAAATTATGCTAGGACCAAATTCCCTGCCTACCAAGGGGCCTGTAGGAAATCTTTAGGCACTCCAACCAATGGCTTTCACTCAAAGGGTTGGCGTTTCCCTTTGTCCAGTAGGGTAATAAACCATGGATTATGAATGATCCGTGGTTGCTTGGCCTGTTTCTTGGATTGGGAGCGCTCCTCTACTCGTCCGTTGGCCATGGGGGTGCTTCCGCCTACATTGCCATCCTGACCCTTATGGGTAACCTGCCCGAGTCGATTCGATCCATTGCCCTTGGTCTGAATGTAATTGTTGCCACCGTCGCCGCCATCAATTACCACAGGCAAAGGGCATTTTCGTGGAGGCTGTTCTGGCCCTTTGCCTTGACCAGCATTCCCATGGCCCTTGTGGGGGGCTGGGTTGCCCCGTCCTTTGGATCGGGCCTAAAAGTCCTATTGGGCTTGGTCCTGATTGCAGCGGCAATGCGCATGCTATTTCCCGAGGGAAAGTATTTAAAAGAGAATCGGGAGAGAAAATCGCCGGATCAAAGCCCCTCCCACCCGCCCCTTAGAGTCGGCATTCCCTGGGGGGGTGGAATTGGTTTTCTCTCGGGGTTGACCGGGGTTGGCGGCGGAATTTTTCTAAGTCCGCTGCTGGTGATCGGTGGGTGGGCCTCCCCGCGCATGGCTTCGGGAGTCTCCGCCCCGTTTATTGTGGTAAACTCCGTGGCGGGGTTGGCTGCCTTGCCCATTTCATCGGAACCAATGGTCCTTCCCAACTGCCTTTGGGCGGCTTTTGTCCTTGGCGGGGGCTGGATCGGATCCGCCCTTGGCAGCAAACACCTCACCCCAAACTGGCTCAAACGCCTTTTGGCGGTCGTGCTATTCGTCGCGGCATTCAAGATGCTCTCTTCTTGGGCCTTTTCCTAATGGAATAACAACTGTTTTGGGAATTGGGATGGGGCGGGTCATAGATTAGGGCGATTTGGGAGGATCGGAAAATGGCTAGTGGCAAATTGCTTCATTGTGTTGGTTTTTGCGCTCTTTTTTTATCTGAAATGAGAGTAATTGCCGTGGAAATCACAGATCCTATTCGTGTGGCCACTTACAACATTTTTGAACTGAGTCGGGAAAAGCTCGACCAGGTGGACGACAAGGGGCAAGGAACCCATCCGCAGCTCAAAAAGGCCGCGGAAATCCTCCAGATTGTCCGCCCGGACATCGTCCTAATCAACGAAATGGACTATGATTTTGACACCGCAAACAATGCCCACATGTTTCTTAAACGGTATCTTGCCGTAGGGCAGGGAGGGCAAAAACCGCTTGTTTTTCCGCACATCTTTTTTGAATCGGTGAACACGGGAGTTCCCTCGGGGATAGATCTCAACAACGATGGGAAAACCGATGGACCCGAAGACGCCTTTGGATTTGGCAAATATCCGGGCCAATATGGCATGGCCCTTTACAGTCGCTTTCCCATTGTTACAAAGGAGGCTCGCACCTTTCGAAACTTCCTTTGGAAGGCAATGCCCGGTAATCTCATTCCCGATGGCAAGGACGGTCGCCCCGTCTTTTATTCGTCAAAACAGATAGAAATTATGCGACTGTCCAGCAAAAGCCACTGGGATGTCCCTGTTCGAATCCAAAATCAAACCATTCATCTGCTCTGCTCCCATCCGACTCCCCCGGTTTTTGATGGCCCGGAGGACAGAAACGGGCGGCGAAACCACGATGAAATTCGCCTGTGGGCCGATTATCTCACGGGCGGGGAAAGGGCCTCTTACATCAAGGATGACAAAGGAAACTCGGATGGGCTCGATTCAGCATCCTCGTTTATCCTTTTGGGCGACCTCAATGCCGAACCAGTTCGGGGGGATTTGGTGAATCAAAAACGCGTCACCGATCTTTTCCTCAAGCATCCAAGGATTCAGGATCCTAGGCCTCGGTCCAAGGGATCCATGGAGGCGGCCGGTCCGGAATTGCCCGATTACAAACCCTTCCGAACCCATTCGTTTGGTAGGCTTGATTATGTCCTTCCTTCCAAAGACCTAGTCGTCCACCGATCGGGCCTTTTCTGGCCAACCGCCAGTGAACCGCACAGGGCCCTTATGGAAGGTCCAAACCCGGCCAGCGACCATCGATTGGTGTGGCTGGATTTTGATTGGCCAAGGGAAAATCGCTGATCAGCAAGGCGGTTTCGTGACGGCAATCTACGACAACTGTCCCTTTTATCTTAATGAAGCGCATACGCTTAAATCAAGCAATTGTGCCCCATCCAAGGCCTCTTGATTGCCGATTGGATACCAGAACTTGGCGGAAACAAGCCGAACTGGCCCTTGAGCAATGGCTTTGGTTACAAAATCTGTGATTTCGTATTCACCCCTTGGAGATAGCTTTAGGGGCTGTTGCACCACCGAAAGGGGAAACAAATACGCCCCGGTGTTGGCGAGATGGGTGCCGGTGATGTTGGGTTTCTCCACTAGCGATGCTATATTGCCGTCTGAGCCAGGAAAAGCGATCCCGAATTTTTCTGGTTGATCCACAGGGTGACACAACACCCCCGGTCCCTCTGAAGCCAAGTTGTGGATGTCTGCGGCACCGAACAGGTCGTCTCCGTTGAGAACCAGCACATTTTCCGATCGCAAATGGTCAAGGCAGCTAATAATGGCGTCCCCCGTGCCCCGTGGGGTGTGTTGAAAAACTTCCAAGGCCAAGGCAAACTTTGATTGCTGGGCTAGGTATTCGGCGACCTGTTCGCGGAGGTGGTGGGTAACCACAAAAAGCCTGTCCACTTGGGGGGGGAGGGCTCCAACGATCCAGTCCAAAATGGGTCGTCCTTGAACCTTTAACAGGGGCTTGGGGGTGGTTAAGGTTTGGGGCCTAAGTCGCGTGCCAAGGCCCGCTGCAAGAATCACCGCATCCATCGCAATTATCTCTTTTCTCAAATAGTCATTTGGCCATTGGGATCACCGCAAGGTTAAACTTGCTTTTTTCTGGCCCGGCTTTTGGTCGACTTTTCTCCCTTAAAAGCGGCGGCAAGAATGTTAACGGGTGGGGTCGGATCCGTTTCCACTTTGGGTTGGCCCATCGCCAGGAATCGATCCTGGCTTCGTAACGAAGCAGTACCCAAAGGGGCGTTGATCCGAGTATAACTCCCGTCGGCATGCAGTTCCCTAGCTTTGACATTGTCCGCTAGGGAGGTTGTCAGAATCTCGTCAATAATACGCGTTTTAAGCCTCGGTTCGACTATGGGAAACACGACCTCAACGCGGCGAATCAGGTTGCGATCCATCCAATCGGCGGAGCCCACGAACACCTCGGGATCGCCCTCATTGCCAAAATAAAAGATGCGGCTGTGTTCCAAAAATCGGTCAATAATGGAGATCACCCGGATATTATCACTGATCCCGGGGATACCCGGTTTGAGGGCGCAAATTCCCCGACAAATGATTTCAATTTTTACCCCCGCTTGAGAGGCTTTGTAAAGAGCCTGGATTACTGCGGGTTCGAGTACTCCGTTGATCTTGGCGATGATCCGGCCGGTTTTGCCTTCCTTCTGTAAATCGGCCTCCCGTCCAATCTTTTCCAACATAAAATTTTGCAGCCTAGACGGGGCGATCACCAACTGTCTCCACCGAGGTGGTTCACAAAAGCCCGTCAAATAGTTAAACAGATTTGAGGCATCTTCACAAAAATCGTCTCGACAAGTGAAGTAGCCAAGGTCGGTGTAGATCCGGGCGGTTTGGTGGTTGTAGTTGCCCGTGGCCATATGCACATAACGCTTGATCCCATCCTCCTCGCGACGAACCACCAAGGAGACCTTGCAATGGGTTTTCAAGCCAACAAATCCAAAGACAACATGCACGCCAACCTTTTCCAATTCTCGGGCCCAAAGGATGTTTCGCTCCTCATCAAGCCGGGCCTTAATCTCCACCACCGCCGTAACCTGCTTGCCGTTGTCCGCCGCCCGTTGCAGAGCCCGAATAATTGGGGAATCGCTTGATGTCCGGTAAAGGGTTTGCTTGATTGCCAAAACCCGTTCGTCGTTGGCGGCGGCTTCGATGAAATCCACAACATGACTGAAGGAATCGTAGGGGTGGTGCATCAGGATATCACCCCCTTTGATGGCCGCCCAAATGTTAGGGGCCGCAACAATTTCGGGAATTAGCAGGGGAACATGCTGGGGATCGCGAAGGTGGGGATACCCGGGCAACCCATGAATTTGAAACAGCCCGGTCATGTCGACCATGCCCGGCGTGCGGAAAACTTCTTGCGGGTCGAGATCAAGGGCCTGCACCAAAAAGCGTTCCGCCTCAACAGGAGCCCTGCTTTCCAACTGCAGGCGCACTGCCATGCCCCGCCGCCGTTTGCGAATTTCCTCTTCGACCGCCTTTAGCAGGTCTTCCACTTCATCATCGTCGATTTCAAAATCACTATTGCGCGTTACCCTAAACACACTTGTGTAAAGGATGTCCATTCCGGGGAAAAGCTCATGCAAATGTTCCCGAATGATCGATTCCAAGGAGACAAATACCTGCTCTCCCAAGCGGATATCTTGGCTAAAAGTAACAAATCTTGGCAGCACGGAAGGGACTTGAACCACCGCAAAAATAGGTTCGTTACTCTGTTTGCGAACCAGCTTGACCACCAAATTGAGGGATTTGTTGAGCAGGTGGGGAAAAGGATGACCGGGGTCGATGGCCAATGGGGTGAGGACGGGAAAGATTTGGCCACGGAAGATCTTGGCGGCTTGGTCTCGGTCTTTCGGGGTTAGGTCTTCGGGGTTCCGAAGGACAATGCCCTCTTTTTGCAACCCGGGCAATACCTCATTACCCAGACACTTTTGCATGTCGTCGACAAGTTGACGGACAAATTCTCCAATGCGTTCCAACTGCACCGTAACCGGGGTTCGGTCCGCACCCGATCCAAAGCCAACCCCGGACTGCCGTTTTTGTTGCAAACCGCCCACCCGGACCATGAAAAATTCATCTAGGTTGGATTCGGTGATGGCAAGAAATTTGAGTCGCTCCAACAAAGGGACGGTTGGATCCTGAGCTTCCTCAAGGACTCGCCGGTTAAACTCCAGCCAACTTAGCTCGCGATTGAGGTAGAGGATTGGGGAATCCAAAGGGGTGCTAGGATTGGGTACATTTGCGGCTTGTCGTGTGGAAGTCATAAAGCTATTTTCAGGGATGTTCCTAAATTTCCAATGGATGGCTTGTGGAGTTTCCCACCGTTTTCATGAATCCCTACCTTTGTTTCCCACCGTTTCAGGAGCGATGATGTTGGACCCCAGATTAAAATACCTTTCCCACAAACAGGTGCGCGAAAATAGCTGGGATCTGGTGCTTTTGCCTTTTGGGGCAACCGAACCCCATAACCTGCACCTTCCCTATGGCACGGACATTTTTCAGGTTGAGGAAATTGGCCGCCGGGGATGTGTAAAAGCCAACGAAAAAGGGGCCAAGGCCCTCCTCCTTCCGGCCATTCCTTTTGGCGTGAACACCAATTATTATCAAATTCCAGGGGGCCTTACCCCCGGCCTCAAACCCACCACCCTTTTGGCCATCATTAAGGATGTGGCGACGGCCCTTTCCCGCCAAGGCATTCGGAAACTGGTCCTTTTGAATGGTCACGGGGGTAACGAACTCAAACCCTTTCTGCGGGAATTGTTCGACGAATTGCCCATTTTTATCGGCCTGATCGACTGGTACAGGATGGCCGGTGACCTTTGTAAAGCCACCCTTACCGAACCCGGCGAACATGCCGACGAGTTGGAAACCAGTCTGATGCTGGCTTTGAGGCCGGAGTTGGTCAATATGACCTTGGCCGACGATGGCACCCCCATTCCCGCCAAGGTGGGATCCGTCAACAAGGGGTGGCTTACTGTTTCAAGACCGTGGCATTTGGCGACCACAGGAACGGGGATTGGGTGCCCTCATAAGGGAACCGCCGAAAAAGGTCATTTGCTGCTGGAATCCTCAAGCGACCGTTTGGCCGAGGTGATATTGGAACTAGCTCAGGTGCCCTATGCCCCCGGTTTTCCTTGGTAAAGGGTGATTTTTGAACCCTTAAACCAAAAAGGCGGGCCCGCAATAAATGCCGGTCCGCCTTTTGTTGTTATCGAATGAAGTTGCGTTAACCGAACCGTTTGGCGGCCCCTACCAACTCGGCTAGGTGGCCTTCGGCATCGCGGTTTTGTTCCTGGGTGGCCACTTTGAGACCCGCTTCACCGATATCCAAAGCCTGCTTGGCCCGTTTCATGCCAATGAGCATTTCGGTGGCTCGGGCCACGATCGCAAGGTCTTTGGCGTGGGCCCGTGCGGTCTCCACCACCAACCCGGCGGCCTCGTCGGTTCGGCCTTGCTTGGAAACCACCTGGGCCTTTGCTAATTGCAATTCCGCCGTTTTGGCCCCC
>SIAL01000150.1 GCA_009691815.1 Gemmataceae bacterium
GTGGGGGCGTCCGAACATCTGCAACTCTTTCTGGAAGAGGCGCTGGCCGACTACCCGGTGGGAAGGAATCGCCCCGACCGCATGGGCACTTCACGGCTTTCGCCACACCTCCATTTCGGAGAAATCAGTGTCCGGCAGATCTGGTCCGCTCTGTGCGCCCAGCGACATGGCCAGAGGATTACCCATCCCGACGAAGCGATCCGCATCTATGCCAGCGAACTCGGCTGGCGCGAGTTTGCTTATAATCTGTTGTTCCACTTTCCGCAGACGCCCCAGCAGCCGCTCCGGAAAGAGTTCGCTCTCTTTCCCTGGCAACCGGACAAGGGCAACTTACGGGCCTGGCAGCGCGGGCCCACCTCGCCGTGAGCGGAGACGAGCTTTTCATACGCGAACTGAACGCGCTCGCCGTGTATCGCTGGCAAGCCCCCAATAAGTGATGGTGTCAATTGGTTTAGACTGGCCACCAAAAAGTGGAAGTTGGGTTAAGATACCAATGGATGAAACAAATTGGTGATAGGATAAGGCCTTTGTTTCGGTTCGCCCTTCGCTGTTTCCCAGTTCCCTTAGGTGGCCAATACCCAAGCCACGACCTTTTTATGCTTTGGATTTATGCTCCAGGTTTTGGGCCAAAACCGGTATTCTGGGTAGCGGGGCCGGGTAATTTCACGGGATTTGCGTGGATGAGTGGCCTTTGTTTGGGTACAACAGTATTTGAACACCTCAACTCCACCCGGGTTCCCTTCCTTCTTCTGAACCCCCGATTTGGAAACCATTTACCATGGCCAACATTTTTGCGCGTAAACCCCTCGATAAAGTTCTTAAGGAAATGGAACAGGGGCAGGGGCTAAAGCGAGTCCTTGGACCGGTAGGGCTTACCGCCATGGGTATCGGTGCCATCATTGGTACCGGGATATTTGTCCTAATTGGTAAGGCGGCCAGAGATGTGGCGGGGCCCGCCCTGATCCTCTCCTTTGTGGTAGCCGGGTTGGCCTGTATATTCTCGGCGCTTTGTTATGCCGAGTTTGCCTCGATGGCCCCCGTGGCCGGTTCCGCCTACACCTATGCCTATTTAACCTTGGGCGAGTTGATGGCGTGGATTATTGGCTGGGATCTGGTGTTGGAATATGCGGTGGCCAGTTGCACGGTTGCCCATGGTTGGTCCAAATACTTTCAGGATATATTACTCCAGTTTAAAATAGGCATACCAATAGAACTGACAAGTGCTCCTTTTGACATTGCCAAAGGGCAAATTTTCGGAACAGGTTCCTACATTGATCTGCCCGCCATGGTGATTTCTTGCCTCGTTACTTTAATTCTGGTCCGAGGCATTCGGGAAAGCGCCGTTTTCAATGCCGTCATGGTTGTCGTAAAATTGGCGGTGGTTTTCTTTGTAATTATTGCGGGCATTCCGCATATCAATCCCGAGAACTGGACCAACAATTTTGCCCCTTTTGGTTATGGCGGGGTGGGATTCTTTGGCCATTTGGTCTGGGGTGATAAAAACCTTGCCACTGGCCTTCCCGCTGGGGTGATGGCCGGGGCAGCCCTCATTTTCTTTGCCTACCTTGGTTTTGATGCCGTTTCGACCAATGCCGAGGAGGCCAAAAACCCAAAACGAGATCTGCCTATTGGCATCATCGGTTCGCTTTTAATTTGTACAGTCCTTTATATCGTGGTGGCTGCGGTGATAACGGGAATGGTTCCGTTCGCGGAAATTGAAAAGGAAGCTCCCGTTGCCGGGGTTTTTGCCAAGGTGGGAATGCCGTGGGCCCGCCTGTTGGTTTCCGTGGGGGCCCTAACAGGCATTACCTCGGTACTTTTGGTAATGATGTGCGGCCAACCCCGCATCTTTCTTGCGATGGCCCGCGATGGCCTTTTGCCCGCCAAGTTTTTTGCCGCCATTCACCCCACCTTCCAAACCCCATGGAAAGCAACGCTATTGACCGGATTTGTCGTTGCCCTTGGTGGAAGCCTCCTCCCCTTGGACATCTTGGCGGAGTTAACCAACATTGGAACACTGTTTGCGTTCGTGGTGGTTTGTGCAGCGGTGTTGGTGCTTCGGGTTAAAAACCCGGATGCGCCTCGATCTTTCAAAGCTCCTTTGGGCCTATTTTGCCCCATCGGGGGAATTATCCTTTGCCTATTATTGATGTTTTCTTTGGGCTGGGAAAACTGGGTCCGGCTTTTCATTTGGTTGGCCCTGGGTTTGGTGGTCTATTTTGCCTACGGCATTCGCCACAGTCGCCTACAAATTCAATCGAATCAAACCCGGAGCTAGTTGAATATGTCCAAGCCTGAATCCAACAGCTTTCAGCAGCGCATTGGCCTATTCGATGCCACCATGCTTGTTTCCGGGACCATGATCGGTTCCGGGATCTTTATTGTCGCTTCGGATATGGCAAGGGATGTTGGGTCCGCGGGCTGGCTATTGGGTTTGTGGATTGTTACCGGGATTATGACCCTTTTGGGCGCCCTTAGCTATGCCGAACTGGCCTCCATGATGCCCCGAGCGGGCGGGCAATATGTCTACCTCAAGGAGGCATATGGTCCGCTATGGGGCTTTCTTTATGGATGGTCCGCATTTTTGGTGATTCAATGCGGTTCGATTGCCGCCGTTGCTGTTGCTTTTGCCAAGTTTTTGGGGGTCCTAATACCCAAGCTGGGGACGGGGCCGGATGCCGCCCTTTTCACCGTCACCGGCCTGAATTGGAAAGTCGGTTTACCCTTGCCTTGGTTAAGGGAACCCTTGATCATCTTTGAACGATCCGAGTTTATGATTACCGCGGGCCAACTTGTCGCGGTTGGGATTGTGGTGCTTTTGACTTTGGTGAATTGTCGAGGAGTCAAAGAAGGCAAGACGATTCAAAATTTGTTTACCGTTGCCAAGATTGGCGCCCTTTTGGCCATGATTTTGGTGGGTGTTTTCGTGGCAAGCAAACCCGAAGTGGCTTGGAACAATTGGAATGGTGCTTGGGACTTTTTTTCTCAGTCCAACCCGCCGGGAAAAGGGAGCCGCTTTTTGTCGATCCAGGCACTCACCGGCGCCCCGGAGTTTTTGGTTATGCTAATGGTGGCCGGTGGGGCCATGGTGGGATCGCTCTTTTCAGCGGATTCTTGGAACAATGTCACATTTTCCTCCGCCGAGGTCAAAAACCCGGCCCGAACGGTTCCTCGCAGTTTGATTTTGGGAACCCTGTTGGTTACCACCCTGTACCTTCTTGCCAACCTTACCTATTTGATGGTGTTGCCCGTTCAAGGGGATGAAGCCCTTGCGGGAATGTTGAAATCCATCCCTAGTGAGGATTTGACCCTTGCTGCCCAATATCCCAATCCAACCCAAGCTCTTGGGATTTCCCAAGCCAAGGACGACCGGGTGGGAACCGCGGTGATGCAGGCGGCCTCCCCAAAACTGGGGGTTCCTTTAATGGCCATCGCCATAATGGTTTCCACCTTTGGTTGTGTGAACGGAATGGTTCTTCTTGGGGCCAGGCTTTACTATGCCATGGCCCAAGATGGCCTGTTTTTCAAACAGGTAGGACAACTGAACCGGAGTGGCGTTCCGCAGGCGGGGCTATTGTGCCAAGCCTTTTGGTCGATCCTGTTGATTTTTTCGGGGACCTACTCAGAGTTACTTGACTATGTGATATTTGTGGCGCTTTTGTTTTACTTTATGACGGTACTTGGCCTATTTGTGCTTCGATTTCGGTTACCCAAGGCGGAGCGGCCGTACCGGGTGCCCGGTTATCCCATTTTACCTGCTTTGTACATGGTACTTTGCTTTTTGGTGATGGTAGACCTGCTTATTGTGCGTCCGGAGTTTACATGGCCCGGATTGATTATCGTCCTCACCGGGGTTCCGGTATACGGCGTTTGGCGGATCATTGGGAAACCGTCGAAACCGGGTGCCACCGGCTAATTCCTTTCGGGATATGGCTTTTTCGGCGACATAAAATAGCTAGCATTTGATTGCATGATGGGGGTGGCCTTTGGGCTTGACCCCTTTGACGGAATTGCTATCCTCCGCCCTCGTGGTTGCATCCAAAAGGGGGAGCGATGCCGGATCAGGAAACGACGGTTGGGGAGCTTCGAGCAAGGTGGAGCAAGTTTGTCTCGGATCGGGATTGGAATCGGTTTCACACGGCCAAGAATCTTTCCATGGCGATTGCGGCGGAAGCGGCGGAGCTTGTGGAACTTTTCCTTTGGGTGGAGGGGCCAGAATCCGACGAAATGGCCAAAGGGGAATTCCTAGCAGCCACCTGCGACGAAGTGGCCGATGTGGCAGGTGCCCTTTTGGCGTTTTGCAACGCCATGAAAATTGATTTAAGCGACGCCATGGCCCAAAAAATGGCGAAAAACGAGCTGAAATACCCGGTGGAAACCATGCGGGGAAGGTGGCGGCGAGAATCCAAAACGGGCTATGGGGAACCTGTTTGTGATGGCCCGAAACCGGAGTCGGCATAATCGGATTTTTCGTCAAGATCGCTCAAGTTAAAATCCTTTTTAGCCGATATTTTTAATGGGGGGGGATCTGTCCTGTCAGACTCCAAACCCATTATAGCACCCGCCATGGAAGGCTGGTGCGAAGGCGATTGGCCTTCACGGTCGGGGGAACCGGAATGGAATCCAAAATCAAAGATCAAATAAAACTGCACATTCGCTGGATGATCCGGCGGGATATGCACGAAGTTCTTGCCATTGAAGCGGGGTGTTTTGATCATCCATGGACTGAGGAAGATTTTCTTCAGGCCCTAAGGCAGAGAAACTGCATCGGGATGATTTCGGAACACGAAGAACGGGTCATTGGGTTCATGATTTATGAACTCCACCGCTCTAGACTGCACCTGCTCAACTTTGGTGTGAGCCAGGAATTCCGTCGCATCGGTGTTGGCCGTCAAATGGTTAATAAGCTCGTTGCCAAACTTTCCCATCATCGGCGAACTGGTGTGACCTCGGCGGTCAGGGAAGGCAACCTATCGGCCCAGATGTTCTTTCGGAGCCAAAAATTTTTGGCGACCAAGGTTCTGCGGGGGTTCTATGGGGATAACGGCGAAGACGCCTATTTCATGCAATATCACCTCCCGGGAATGGTCCACGACGATAGTCTGGTAACGGAAGATGCCACCGTGGGAATGGAAGACTAGCATTCGGTCCCTGCACTGTTGAGGTTGTCGAATTTCAAAACCCGCCCCATTGGAGCGGGTTTTTTTTGCCTAATCGGCATAATCGTTAGCATCGCACCCGGTATGTTTTCCCTTTTTCTTCTTTTTTCCTGCAACAGACGGCGAGATAATTCCCGATTTGAGCTATCATGAGAAGGAAATCCCAAGGGAGGCTACTCATGATTCGTCACCATTTCCAACGGCCCTTTCTGTGTTTGATACTGGGCGTATTGTCGGTTTCCGGTTTAAGGGCGGAAGATTCCAAAGTGGTGGCTCCCCCCGCCGGGGCGAACATTTCCCCGACCACCACGATCCCAACGACCACTTTGGCACCGATGCTGGAATCGGTCCAGAAGCAGCTCACCGATATCCAGATTTCCTTGCAATCGCTTAAGGCCCAGGACAGTGAAGTCCGCTTACGCAAGCTCGAAACGGATCTAGCCTTGATTCGGGATCAACTTTCCCGAATTGAATCCTCCCTCAAACTGTCCAAGGGAGAATCACGGACCTCTTTTTCTATTAGTCCCGCCGCGGTCCCTGCGGTGCCAACCGGCACGATTCGCCTTAGCAACACCAGCGCCTACTATGCTTCGGTTACCATGGGTGGTTTGATATACCGGATTGCCCCCGGACAAGTTTTGCCCATCACCGGGCAGCCTGTTGGCGACTTCAAATACGATGTTCAAGCCGACGGGTTTGGTCTCATTCAACCCGCGACCCAACGGACGCTGGGCAAGGATGAGGTATTCACCATTTTCATTTACCCCCGCTAAAAAAAACACATGATCGTGACGATTGACGGTCCCGCCGGGGCCGGGAAAAGTACCGTGGCCAAGATGCTTGCCGGGCGTCTTGGCTTTGAGTTTTTGGACACAGGTGCCATGTACCGTACCGTGGCACTGGAGCTACTCCGTCGTGGGGGAATGGGCCAAGCGGCCAGTTTGGGCCATTGGATCGAAGACTTGGAAATGGTTTTTGAGCCGGGCAAGGCATGGCTTCGGGGTGAAGAAGTTACCCGGGAAATCCGTTCTCCCGAGGTAACCGCACTGGTTTCCACCGTGGCCGAACATGGCCTCGTCCGCGGGCGGTTGGTTGTGATCCAAAAAGGGTATGGCCAAGGTCGGTCCCTTGTCACCGAGGGGCGGGACCAAGGCACGGCGGTTTTTCCTTTTGCCTTTTGCAAGTTTTTTTTGATTGCGGATGTGAACGAAAGGGCCATGAGGCGATTTCGGGAGCTGGAAAAACAAGGCGGAACGGTAAACCTAAACGAGTTGGCCCAGCAAATCGCGGAACGGGATCGTCGGGATGCCACACGGGAAATTGGCCCAATGATCGCCGCCAAAGATGCCATTGTGATCGATTCCACGGGGCTGTCCATTGTTCAGGTGGTGGATACGCTTGAAAAGCAGGTAAACCTCCGCGGGACACCGACTTCATGAGTGAAAAAACCGGAAAAAAACCCTTAGGAAACGGCCAGGAAGAACGGCTTGGTTGGTTTTTGTATGAACTGGCCTATTTGATCTGTTTTCCGTTGTATAGGGCCCTTTGGAGCTTGCGTGTACGAGGCACTTGCAATGTTCCTGCCACAGGCCCGGTTTTGATTTTAGCCAACCACCAAAGTTACCTCGATCCGCTGGGGGTGGGAGTTGCGGTTCGTAGGCACATGGGATTCATGGCCAAGCAACCGCTGTTTGAAAAAAAAGCACTGTCCTGGATTATCCGCAGTTTGGGAGCCGTCCCGGTTGACAACGAGGGAACAGGAATAAATGGAATCAAATCGGTAATGAAGATGCTTGACCTGGGCCGGGCCGTCCTAGTTTTCCCGGAGGGGGAACGGACGATAGGGGGCCAGATGCAGCGATTCGAGCCGGGTATCACCACCCTGATTCGCAAAAAAAAACCAAAAGTAGTGGCATTGGGTATTGCGGGAGCCCATGCGGCTTGGCCAAAGGGGGGCAAACCAAACTTTAGCTTCCCGCTTTGTTCCCCCAATGAGGCGGCCATGGCCATCTGCATTGGCAAACCCATTTCCGGGGAAAGCCTTGCGGGGATGGAACGGGAGGAAATGTTGCGGTTTTTGTTTGATCAAGTGGCGGAACAGCAATGCGCGGCGGAAAAACTCAGGCGACGCAATCGATTTCTTTCGGGGGAATTGCTTCTGCCCCCGGTGCGGCCTGTGTGGCCGGAAAAAACAGTTGAGGGGTGACTTTGGTAATCCCGGCCCGAATTTGAGGGGGCCAAGGGAATCGTCGGCCTGTTTATCTGTTTCGTGAAACCTGCTTTTGAAGGCGCAAAGAGGTTTGGTCCAAACGGTGGGTTGCTCTACCCAAGCAAGTGGCGTTTTTTTCGGTTTTTGAAAAACAGGTAAAATGAGTCCTTTTTTCTTTTCATATGGGGATCCAAGTTCTAGGTTCTCCATGGGTGTTTTCAGCATCCCTTTGCATACAACCGTCCCAATGGATGCAATCGTTCCCAATGAACCCAAGGAGCAATCCCAATGAATCCGTGGAAATCTCTTCTCAGTTGTTTGGTTTTTTCAGCACTAGGCACCGCCTCGATGGCGTTTGCCGGCAACGATCACAGTGCTGTAAAGCCCGTGCCCCGCGATGCCAATTGGACAAGTCGCCACGATAAGTTTGTGGAAATCGCCAAACGGGGCGGTGTGGATGTCCTGTTTTTGGGCGACTCCATCACCGATGCTTGGGGTGGCGAAGGCCATGGCCAAAACAGCCCCGGCAGCAAATTGTTCACGGAAAAGTTTGTTCCGCTTAAGGCGGCCAATTTTGGCATTGGGGGGGATCGGACCCAACATATCCTTTGGCGTCTCCAAAACGGTGA
>SIAL01000151.1 GCA_009691815.1 Gemmataceae bacterium
GCAATTTGAACTACTTCCGCGCCGGGATTGTCCTGGGTAGTAATCCAGTGCAAAAGTTTACCCGCGGCAACACGATCCTTTTCCAAACGAATGGCTCGAAGGAGTAGGGCCTGGTCTTGGGAACTAAGGTGCGGATAATTCAAAAGCCCTAGCAATGCGGAAAATGCGGCGGGGTCTTCCGTTTGGCCTAGGAATGAAATCGTTTTTTTAAGGTCGTCCTGGGTTCCGGATTCGGCCAAGTCTTTGATCCGTTCATAAGCGGGCTTTCCAAGGCGATTCATGGAAGAAACAAGGGTAGAGGTCCATTGGGCGTTGTTACCCAAATCAAAGGAAAACGCGGTTGTAAGGGTGTTTGCGGACCCGGGAAAGGGAACCATGCCAAGGGCTTTAACGGCGGCGGATTTTATCCGTAAATCGGAATCGGAAAGGGCGTTTAAGAGGATTTGGTACCCAACAGTATCCTCCGGGGGGGTGACCTTGCCAAGAGCGTTAAGGGCAAAACTTCGTGGAAGGGCCGAGGCGGATTCCGCCCATTCCCGAAGGAAAGATAGGGAGTCCTTGTCCCCGGCGGCCTCAAAACAACTCAATACCTGAATAGCGCGATTGTCATTAAAGGAAACCGTAATGTTGGTTCCCTTGATGGCTTCCTTAAGTGCCACAACGATTGGAGGAGATTGATTAGGTGCTAATTGTTTTTGTCGGGAAATTCGTGACTGAATCTGGTCCCAAAGAAGCCAAGATTGGGATGGGGTTGCGTCCAGAAACGCCCTAGCAAGTTCCTTCTGCCCCAGTGTGGAAAGTTGTTCCAAACGGATTTTTTCAAGCGGAGGATTCGTTATTTCGATGGGTCCAAACTCACCAAAAAACGCAAACCGAATGTCAGTTGCCTTGGTGGTTGGGTTTGGAGTTTCGGATAACTCCCAAACACCATGAAGGCCGGACAAGATCCGCCTTGGCCCTTGAGAAGGACCTCGGAGAGTTTGAATCGTACCCGAAATGTGAAGTGCCTCGTCCACCTGATCCAAAGTCCCAAGGAGCAAATCTCCACGGGGGGATTCCCAGAGGAGGTCCTGATTTTCCACCCCATCTTTTAGGGATGATTTATCCAATAACCATGCTTTAGGCTTAAGTTGTGGGGTAGCTAATCCAGGGGCCATTCCTGGAAAAAGGGGCACGAGGACACAGGGCCCTTGCGTTTTTTCGGCAAAGGCTTTGTCCGCCGGATTGGTTTTGGCAAGGTAAGGTTCCCCATAACTGCTCCAAACAAGGCCGCCTCCAAAGGGATCGTTTCCCAACTCATTGAAAAGATCCAAACCCGTTCCATCATGGCCAATTCGGATCAGGACTGCTTGTCCCCGTTGCAAAACTTCGGAGTTATCCAGTCCCCTAAGGTGGACTTTTCCCGGAGCAAGCGCAAGGTGGATCGATCCATCCCGGGCTAAAAACAGCCTAGATTGGGGCACCTCGTTTCCTAAGTCGATTCGTTTGACCAAGATCTCTTTAATCCATTGGGCCGGGCTGGTTTTCATAGGTCGAAAACGAAACAAATCACCATTACAAAACACAAAGAGTCCTGTAGGGTGATCCAGAATGGCTCCGGGCATGTCCTCAAGGTCAAGGAATTCAGGACCTTTTTGGCCAATCCCCAAATCCAAGGGCCGATATTGTGTCAAACGAAGGGTGCCCGGATTTTGACTCTTTAATAATTTGGGACCCTCGTTCGTAAGGCGAAGTTTGTGGGTTGGGGAACGAGGGGACAAATCGGGTGCGTGAAGTCCCCAAAGGGTACCCGGTTCAAGACCTTGCGATAAAAGTGTTTTCTGGGGCAGGATGGGAGATTTTGAAACGGGTACCCAGGTCAACCTGATTTCCCCATCCTCAAAAGTAAACGCATGGACGGGGGTCAGGGAGGTACCGGAAAAAAACAAAACAGAAAAGGTGATAAAACGACCAAAGAAAGGGTTCATGGCGTGTTCTCGATAGGTTTTTCAACCTTTTTGTGAAGGGTATTTCCTTGCCGGATAATCTCCAAATCAACAGCCCCTTTCGACCATTGTTCCGCCAAAATGCGAAAAAGCAAACTGGGGCTGTCCACCCATCTTTGATTCACCGAAATCAGGATGTCCCCTTTGATCAATTTCGCTTTTTCAGCTAGGGATCCTGAAAGGACATCTTCCACCACCAAACCATGGTATTTCGGATCAGGATCGTTTGACAACATGAGCCCAAAGGCGGGGGTGTTGGGTGGAGCCAGCGGTTTTGCATTTCTCTGAAACATCAAGGCCATGGTGTTTTTCATGAGATCGTCAGGAACATAGTCGTTTGCTTCCAATAATACTTGGGCCTTTTGGTAGTTGATGGTCATGATAAAACGGGCAAAGAATGGAAACCCGACGATTCCCTCGATGGGGCCCAGGTGATCGGAAAGCGCCTTGATCGTTGGATGATCCAAAATCATTGCCGGAACATTTTGCACTATGGCACCGCTCCATTCGAGAGAGGCAATATCCGCTTCTCCCATGGGGCCCATAAGACTGATGCCACTACGCCCCGGTTTGCGTTTGATGTTGGCTTCTTTACCAATTTTGTTGGAAAGGAGATTCAAAGGCGCCCCCGTGTCAAACACCAAAGGGTAGGGGCCTTTGCCGTTGATTTTTACATGAATCCGAAGGTGGCCTGTTTTGAGGATTTCCATGGGGGCTTTGTGCGTTTCCCCAATAGTATCCGGGAGGATAATAAAGAGTAAAACGCTCAAGGAAAGGATGTATTTTGTCATGGTGGTCCTCTTCTAAAATCCAAAAGCTGTTTTGAGGGTGACGGTGAGGGCTTCTTTTCCTCGAACCAAAGAAAGGTCCACGGATTCCAAAGCGACAATCATGGAAAGTTTTCGTTTTGCATCGGCGAGGCTTTTGACTTCCTCATCCTTGATGCGTTTAATTTCATCCCCGGCCATCAATCCCGCTTTTGCGGCAGGTGAACCCACAAAAACCGAGGAAACAACCACCTTTCCATCCTTTTGCTCCAATGCCAACCCCGAAAATCCCTGTACTTTGGGGTAAAGGGCCGCTTTGCCCCCCGTTAAACCGCCCAAACCTTGCATGAAAGAACCGAGGAGTTCGAGTGTTGCCCCTTGGGAGTTTTTTTTGCCAACCCCTCCTAACCCTTTGGGCTCGGGAGGGGTCCAATCAAGCGGAGTCCAAATCATGTGGTCTTTTTTGAGATCCAACCTGATTTCATATTTCGCCAATATCGAGTAGCCAATCATTCCATGAAGCTCGATTCCAGCCAGCCCCATGCCATTCATTCCCTTGAGTTGGAACGGAGTTTCGATTCGGGCTTTTACTTTTTTGGCTTTGAGTTGGCCTTCGAATTGTACCTCGTCGATGACCGCCCAACCCTTTTCATCGGAGGTAATGCCCGCCTTTTTTGCCGCCTCCTCGGCAATAAAAAACGCGGGTGCCCCGGTATCAATGACAAAATTCAAAGGAGCCGAACCGTTTACTTTGGCCCGAACCACAATATGTTGCGTTTTTGAAAGTCGATAGGGAACGATGAATCCCTCGGCTGGCTTGTCCTTTTCCTGGTGGGAAAGAAGTCCCGCCAGACCGATCCACATAACCATGGTGAGCATTTTTTTTTCTCCGTGCTGTCTAGTCAGGATAGGAAACGGGCAATCTCTTCGTCCCAAACGGATCGGACAAAACCCCTTTCCAGCCAAAAATCAAGAAGTTTCGAATAGTAAGGATGGGTAGCCAAGGTGGAAAAATCCCCGACCACTCCCAAAAACGACCTTGCCCGGGTTATGGCAACATGGGTCCTACGGGTTTCCGCCAAAAAGCCGACCTCGGCGGAAGGGTTACTTCGCACCAGCGACACAAGAATTGCTTCCTTCTCCCGACCTTGAAAGCTATCCACGGAATTGATTTCCAAGCCTGCCAAATCGGATTTCGCGGCAATTAACTCGGCTTGCGCCCGATAAGGGGTAATGATGCCGATATGTTCAGGAGCCAATCCCAATGCCACCAATTCTTTCGCCATGCGAAGGATGAGGTTTGCCTCCGATGGGTTGATTAGGCTTGAACCCTGCTCGGGGTGTTCCTCTTGGAAATCCGATCCACTGGTGTCAATGGCAATGACCTTACCACCAAAAAGTTCACAACCATTGGGCAGGGTGGCGCGGCTTAGCACCGATTCATGGGCAATCAATCGGCCTTGATAACTATCCACCGAGGGAAATTCCATGATTTCAGGAACCATGCGGTATTGGGTTTCCAACAGGAAAAGTCGTTCGGGGAATTCAACCGCCAGTCGTTCCATTAAGCTAACCGAGGCTCCTTCCTTGATTGCTTGGGCGGATAGGACGGTGGGTGGCAATTGGCACGGATCGCCCGCAAAAACCACATGGTTAACCTTTGGCAGTAGTGGCCAAACCGGGGCCTCCATCGCCTGGCAGGCTTCATCGATGATGAGCCAATCCCACATTCGTTTGCCGGGCCAAGATTGAACAAAACCAGAAAGTGTGGTAAAGATGGCGGGGGAGTCGTCGAGGAGTTTCTCCCGGGCCAAATCTTCGAAATGATCGGCCTCATGAAATAAAGCACGAACCTCGGCATATTGACCTTTGCGTTGACCAGGTTCCGGTTTTGCCCGCGACCATTTTCCCGCTTTGGATTTGAGGGCACGGGCCTCTTGGCGCAGTTTTTTGGCCTGGGTGTATTCCGCACTCCCGCGTAGAAGTGCCTCAAAGGTTGCTTCACGCACCCGAGGATGAACTCGAAGCGGATGGCCCATGCGCAAGCAGGAAATCCCATCCGACATTACTTTTTCAAGCAGGTTATCCACCGCCAAATTGCTTGCGGCAGCCACCAATACCCGTTGGCCGGACCGAACCAGAAACGCGATTAAAGTGGCAAGGGTGGTGGTTTTTCCGGTGCCGGGTGGTCCCTGGATAAGGGCCATGGGCGCCTGCAAAAGGCAATGGGCCAAGGCTTGGTTTTGCCCTGTGTTCAGTTGGGGCTGGTTGATCCATTCGGTTTTTTTAATCGTTTTACCGGGAGGCCGATTCAGAATTTGGCGAAGAGCTGGTGGCAAGTCATCTACATTTCGTCCGGTAAACTGAGAGGTGAGCGATGCCAAGGCGGCATCCGTGCGCTTAGCCGTCCAACTGTTCGCAGTCGGTTCCAGTCGAAAGGAATCCAACCCTTCCGGATTCCAATCGCGAGAAACCACCACCGAGATACTAATGACCCCAATTTCTTGAACGATTCCCTGGGTAGGAGGACAGTCGAGGGCGGCCGGATCAGAAGAACTGATGCGAACGGGGATCCCTTCCTCCACCATGCCTTGAAGGAGAGCAAACTTGGCGGATTGGCCCGCAATCGCGGCAAAATGAGCCAATTGCCGCCCGGAATGCCAATCGTCAATTGAAGTGAGCCGAAGTTGGCCTAGTCGGCGAAAGTGGCCGGATTCCTTCTGAAGGCGGTCCACCTCCGCCTGTTGTTCCAGCACCAACCAACGGCGCAAATCCTCCAAACGGGAGATGGTCCATGCGGTTTTATCGCTCAATCGCGGCTCACTTGATGGGAGAATAGTCGGTGGAGTCGAGGAAAACGGATTCCGCTTTTTTCACAATGGGCCCCGATTTTTCCGAAGCTTCCTTGGCTTTTAGCCAAACCGGGTCGACACGGAAGGTATCCCAACTTTTATCGGCGGCCTCCCGAGAGGGGTACGCAAGAATGTAAACCATCGATTCTTCCGCCTTGGTTTTGTCCAAGGGTTTCCAAAAACCAACGATGGTGATTCCATGCTTTTCGAAAAGTTTGCAAGTGTGGTCGCGAAAACGAGCATGAAGGGCGTCCATCCGGCCGGGGTGGGTGTAATAGGTGCGCATCTCAAAAACACGGCCCATATTCGGGGATTGTTCTTTGGACATGGATGCTCCAGCTAGACCAATAAGGGAAAGAAGCGAAATCAAAAGGCGATGAATCATCGTTGTTCTCCTTCGATCAGAATGATCGGTTGACCAAAACAAAAAAGGGTTTTTCGCCCTTTTACCAGAAGCAAACCGTTGTGAAGTGCCGGGGTGGCAAAGACCGGTTCGCCCAAGGCAAGGGTCTTCGGTTTGATTTTGGGATCTTTGGAGTCAATGAGGTGAATATCACCCGCCTCGGAAACGGCAATAATCAAGTTCGTTCCGGCGAGAATGGGTGAGGAGGAAAATGCCCCGCCCAACCGAACATGGGAAACCTGTTCTCCCGTCGCGGGGTTGTGCGTTGTCATAAACCCATTGTCGGTGATGCTAAAGATCCCGCTTTCCAAAGCAAGGCTGGTTGTCACATAGGGGAAGGCTTTGAAATCTTGCCATGCGGGTTTGGCACCGCTTTTACCAGCGGGAACCGCCAAGGCCTGTCGTTCACCCGATCCATCGCCACCTCCACCAAAAATAAGGTCCCCCGGTAGGAAAATCGGGGAGGAAACCATTCGAAGGGCATTTTTCCCGGGGATGGTTGGGATCGCCCAAATTTCCTTACCATTGTTTGGATCATAGCCCGCAAACCCCGCTGTGCTGGCAACAACAATTTCGGTTTTTCCCGAGGAGGTTTTGCGAAGGATGGGGGTGGAATAGCTGGACCGATACGCTGTCCGAGGTGTCCGCCAGGCGATTTTTCCATCCTTGGCGTTTAGGGCAACCACTTCGGCTTTGTTGTCCTGATCAAAGTTAACGAATACTTTGCCTTCATGAAAGATCGGAGAGTGCCCGGCGCCATGTTGACTTTTGAAAGGCCCAAGGTCGGAGGTCCAAAGCAAGTTCCCTTGGTGATTGTGTCCGGTACAAAGGAGATTTTCTCCATTCCAAAAAACCGAGAAAATGCCCTCGGTTGCGCAGGCAGGAGTGGAGCTGGCCAAACTATTTTTGGCATGGGTTTTTGATTTGGCTCCGATCAGGTCGGCACTCCAAAGGATTTTTCCATTGATTGCCTCAACCGCTACCAATGTACGGCCCACGCCATTGTTCACGGACGATTGCAGATAAATCGTTTTTCCCCAAATGACCGGGCTTCCATTGCCATCCCCCGGTATTTCCGTTTTCCAAAGGAGGGAGTTTTCCATGGTGGGTTTCGAGGCAAAGTTAACAAGAGGCCCCTTGCCTTCGCCATTGGGTCCCCGGAAACGAGACCAAGTTTGGCTTTCTTGGGCTAGGGCGGGTGCCCCTCCCAACAAAAAGAGACCAATGAATCCAAATACCTTTTTCATAAATGCTTCCCCTTCCTTGAAACAGATTGCTTCTTAAAGCGGTTTGTCAAAAAGTTTGGATAGTCCGGCGGACCAAAGATCCATGAGACTACCACCAGGATACCAAATAGGATGTGGACTCCGTTGAAAAAAGTCGAATTGGAAACGCCTATTGCGGAAAAAGTGCCTTCTTCCAGACGATAAAGCAACGCTCTATGCGAGAACTTGGCCAAGGCGGGACGAAAATCCATGGGATCATATTCCCAAGCAAAATATTGCCTCCGAGTTTCATCATCCATTTGGGCAAGGCGCAGGCCCCTTTCCCAAACTGTCAAAGGACACTCTATTCCTAACGCTCCCTCAATTCCAATAAAGGCCATTAGGCCAAGGTGGGCTCCCCGGATCCAAAAGTTCCTAGCCCACCAAGAATGAAACCAAACTCCGGCGGGAATGGCCAGTTGATAAAGGATGATCGTCGCTACCAAGCCAAAGTGGAAGGTGACGATTTGGTCGGCCGCCTGAGAATAAGGATCGGTTATATCCATGGTTTAGAAAAGCACAGGTTTTCCCAATTTGCGGCGGATTACACTTACCTGACCCGAGTGCATAATAAAATGTTGGGCCGCCAGTTCGAACAAGTTACCAAAGGTAGGTGCCTTAGGGGCAAGGTATCCCGTGTTCGGTTTATCAAGGTCGGCCTCGCTCATTTTGCCTAAGGATGCAATCGACACGGCTCGGGTTTCCTTGAG
>SIAL01000152.1 GCA_009691815.1 Gemmataceae bacterium
GCGATCAGGGTGCCATTAGAGGAGTACAAAGCCATAATGGTATCAATTCTGGTCCCGGATTTGGCCGCATTAAACCCAAATGAGGCACTCCACGCAGGACTCACCTTATACCAATCCACCTCGCCGGTACTTATGACGGCGGTCCCACTCATGGCCTGTTTGGCATCAAAAACAAGGACAGTGGAAACGGTTGGAATGACAATAGTGGCGGGAGCAATGGTCCAGGAAGGATTTAACCTGCCCTCCAAAGACTCTAGGGCGAGACGGGTAAACCGATTCCGATTGTAGTTTGACACGATTACCCCTTAGTCTGGAAGTTCAAAAGGAGAACCCGGTAAAAGGAAATGCAGTCCCGGTGGAAGTACCTAAGTCATTATTTCAGGTCGGTCAACTTTTTGTTCCCTAAAAACCAAAAAAAATTTGACAAAGTCAAAAAAATAGGGGCAAAGGTCTCCTTTGGCCGTTTTTGGCTCCCTGCCCGCCCCAGTTTCCTCCAAAACCCCATTTCTCGGCAAGGGGAAAGGAATCCAGCGGGCTGTTCTTGTCAAAGGTCGGTTTTTGAAGTAGAATGACTTTTTGATGAAACGATAACTTGGGTATTAAACCCAACCGGAGTCAGGGTCGATGCCGCATACCCGCAGTGCAGAAAAAAATCTTCGCAAAAGCACCAAGCGCCGTGCCAAAAATCGTACGGTCAAGCGCAACATCAAGGATGAATTGAAATCCTTCACGGCTACCTTGGGTGGAACCGTGGAAGCCGCCACCCTTGAAATGGTAAAGGCCGTCAAGCAATTGGACAAAGCCGCCGCCAAAAAAGTGATTCACCCCAACATGGCCGCCCGCAAAAAATCCCAAATTGTTCGCGCCTTCAATTCCAAGTTTGTAAAACCCAAAGCCTAAACGGTTGGGTTGGTTTTAAAACACTTTAGCCGAGGTTTTCCTCGGCTATTTTTGTTCTCCGACAATTTTCTATCCCATTTCGCCCTTTCAAGGCAAGGATTGGGGATCGCACCAAATAGGAATGGGGCTTGTCCATCAAGGAAATATGGGTGCCAACTTGGCGTTGGTCCTTGGTGTCTACTGCCTTATAGCTGGTTCGCCCGGGTAAGAAATCGAGGAATGGGGCGAAAAAACAAACTTTAAGAAAAATGGGTTGTGGCCTTGAAAAATTCCAAATGGGTGGTCTAATATACAAAGATAAAAAGTGTTATCAGGCAAATCCTATTTTAGCCTTTGCCCACTTTGAGAAGGAGTCGAAATGATTAGGTTCGGTTCTGTCCTGATTTTGATTGGATTGGCACTCCTTGGTTTTACAAATCCCCTACCTCAAAAGGCTTAAGGGACTCCTGGTTTTGGTTCTTGTTCGGGATGGTGGCAGTGTACCGGAACCCAAGAGGCAAAATACAGCTCGACAGGTTATCCCTGCACCGTTTCTTTCACAAAGGTTCCGGTTTGCAACGGTTTTTGGGGATTTTGTAACCCAGCAAGTAGTAAAACCAGCTGTACCGGAATCGATTCAAATCAGGTTTCCTGTTTCGTGGTTTTCGATAGTTGCCAATAAGGGTAATTGATTTTTATGGCGAGGAGATAAGGGGAGGTGACGAATGTTTCCTCAGTTTCTGTCCCTAATTTTGATTCTTTTGGTTGGGTCAAGGTTGGCCGCCAAGTCCGATCCAACGATTAATGAGCTGTGTAAGCGAAATCAAGCCACAATCGGTTCGGTCGCCACCCTTTACCTAAAAATGAGGGTGCAATATGATCCTCCAAACTTTATGGGAGAGGAGCGAACCACCTATTGGCGTGTTGGGGATGAGTTTCGCCTTGTTTTTCAATCGACCAGGGGCTGGCATGGCCATTTTCATGGATTGTCAGGAACCCTTAAGGCCCATGTGGAAGTACCTTCCCAAAATGGATCCAATCCTTCCAATAATGGGATCATCGGGCCACTCGGCAGTTCTGTTTTGGGAGATCCGGAGTCTTTATGTTTGTTAACCGTACCTGGTAAAGGAGAGTGGCCTTGGGTTTCATTGGCTGCCTCCATGGAGGAATCGCATAGGTTCAAAAAGCAAAGGAATTTTTCCGAAAAAGGTAGAGAGTATTCTATTATTTCCGCAGATCACAAAAAGGGAAAATATGAGGCGTGGCTATCAAAACAACACAACTACTTGATTGGAAAAATGATAAATTGGACCATCGAAGATAGAAATTTTCCAAGCATGGAGTCTGAAGTCTTGGAATTTCGGGAAATCGTGCCTGGTATCTATTTTCCAACCATCATTTCTTCCAAAATCTTTTCTCCCACCGATGGAAAACAACGGGATGTCCGTACCGTTACGATCGAAGAAATCTCAATCAATCAGCCTATCCCCAAATCTCAACTAAATTTTCGATTTCCGGCCCATTTGATGGTTTTGGACCAGATTCATAACAAGGTGTGGATGACCGATGAAAACGGGGAGACCAAAGAGGAGGCACGAAATAATAACGGGGAAGTTTTTACCCTTTACAAGGGGGAAATGCAACCCAGGTTGGAAGAGGGCAAGAGCAGACCAACTCTTGAGGAGCCTCAATCGGCGTTCCGATGGATTCTGCCGATTTCTTTTAGTTTCATCGTGGCCGGACTCTGCTTGTTTGTCATAAAAAAAATAAGAACGATCAAAAAAGAAGTAAAATTTCTTAATTTTGATAGGAAACAATAATGTTTCAACGGGCAAAATACCATAGGACATCATTTTTTTTAGGGGCTTTATTTTTGGTGATCATTGTTGCCGCATTTTGTACGAGGCCGTTAATAACAGTATGGGAGTATTCTGTCCTTGGGGCACCCTGTCTGGTTTCCCCCGATTGGATTGAGGTTACTGAAAAGGAATTCGGAACATTGGTTGAAACGAAATTTGTTGTTTCCAATAGCGGCAAAAGCACGCTTCAATTAACAAATTTTCGAAAAGGTTGCGCTTGCGATTCGTTGGCAGTAGTGGAAGATGGCAAAAACATTTCTCTTACCTCAATGAACTTTGCCCCTGGAAAATCTGCGGAAATATCGTTTACCCAAAGGGTTCGAGGAGAGGTAGGAAAGGAAATGTCATCCTTGATTGGCTTTGAAACCAATGACCCATCCCACCCCAATTTTTCCCTTTCGATTCGAGGCCCAAAAGTAACGGGGGGGTTATTCATTATCCCTGAGTTTCTTGATGTGGGTTCATTGCTTAAAGGACAAATTTTTGAATCGTATTTAGAGTTGTTTTGCGATTCTGGTGCTGAAAAAATAGTTGTCAAAGTTTTGAGTACGGCCCCAGATCAAGTTCAGGCCCGTTTCATTCCTCTTTCGGAAATGAAAAATCCATCGACCAACCCCTCCGACAAAAATTTTTTGGGTCGGGTTTTGGTTCGAGTTAGGGGGGACAATCCAGGGGGAATTAACAGTTTTGTGAAAGTCTTTTTGCAGTCGAGACCTGATCTTCCAGATTCCGTCAAGGTTTTTGGCAAGGTTGTTCAATTGGTAGAATTTTACCCCGATGTGGTTAGATTTCCCCAGCAATCGGAGCCGGGGAAAATCTATCAGGTGAATTGTATTGCAAGAAGTCCCTATGGACAACCTTTCACGCTGGAGGTTAAGGAAAGTCCCCGGGGCATTTCGGTGGAAATCGAATCCAAACAACCGAAGGACTTTCATTCCATTAAAATTGCCGTCATTGAACCGTCAAAGATTGACCAAATGATGTCCGGCAAACCTTTGGTCCTTTCCTTTTTTGGTTTGATTGATGGAAAACCTTTTCGTTTTACCCTCCCGATCCAATGGAATACCGAAGCATTTTAATGTCACTTAAGGGACCAGAATAGGGGCAAGCCATGACCAAATCCAACCGTCAAGCATTTTCCCTTGTCGAAGTTTTGGTTGTCATTGGTATTATTGGGGTCATGCTGGGTTTCTTATTGCCCGCAGTTCAGAAGGTAAGGGATAGTGCCCAACGCTTGAGTTGCCAAAACAACCTAAGGCAAGTCGGTCTGGCCTTGCATAGCTTTCATGATGCGAATGGCAGATTACCCCACGGGCCTTTCCTTGATGAAAATAGGCAACTTGTGAATTCGATACCTTGGATGGCCCAAATCCTACCCCACCTAGAGCAGGAAGAGCTTTGGAAAATCACCAAAGCGGCCTATTTAAGCCACCCCATGGATCCCAACGCAAACCCCCCGCACACCGGTTTGACTACCGTCATTAAAACATATCTTTGTCCCGCAGATGGTAGGTTGGACAATCCGCTCCCAACCCGCGACGGGTTTTCCATCGCCTGCACTTCTTACATGGGGGTGGCCGGATCCTTTTACATGATTGTGGCCGGATCAGTGATCAAAGGTGGTCCTGGTGTAATGGGAAACGATTACGGAATTCGGTTTTCCGATATCTTGGACGGAACAAGCAATACTCTGGCAGTTGGGGAAAGACCCCCACCCGATTCCTTGCAGGCCGGTTCCTGGTATTCCATGTTTGGGACTAGAAACGGGTTCTGGGGAATGTTTTATGGGCCACAACATTATATGCCCGTTGTTTGTGTGAGTTCTCCTGGTGATTGCTCTGGAAGTGAGTACGGCCCTGGTAGGGTGGAAAATCCCTGTGACCGCAGACATTTTTGGAGCCTGCATCAAGGAGGGGCCAATTTTCTATTTGCGGATGGTGGTTGCCGTTACCTTCGTTATGATGCAAAAACGATTCTTCCCGCTCTATCCACTCGTTCGGACGGCGAAATTGTGGAAATTCCCTAGTGGAAATTGGTTTTGATGAGATACCGATTGATTAAAATCGGGTGGCTAACGCCGCCCCGCTCGCCAAATACAGGGTCCGTCGGTTGCCGAAAACAGCACGAACAAACCGCGAAAAAGCCTCCGAAGCGAACCAAACTAGCTTTAGGACTCCCTCCCCTTTATTTCAGCAATCCCGCCACCGCATTGACGATTTTCTCCTCCACCGAGGGCCCCCATGAAGACGGTTGGCCATAATAGACCATAGAGGTTGCGCCCTCATAGCCCCCCTCCTTTAGCACCCGAAGCGAGGGAATATACGCCATGACATCGTTGGCGTACCCAGCCACCCACGGGTTGGCCTTGGGATGTTCCTTTTTGATCCGTAGCGAATAATCCACCACCACCTCGCCTCCCAACCAGACCCAACTTGGGCCATCACCTAGCTTCCACACACTTATCGGATAGGGATACTCCCCCTTAATGGATCCTTCCGTTGCCAGCTTGGCCAGAAGGTGGTCCGCCCGCCCCATGTCAAATTTGTCCCTAGAGGCTTTCATGGTCAACAATTCCTCTCGGCTTGGCACCTTGGCAAAGGGGATCAATACCTCGGTTGCCACAACTTTTAGCGTGCCGTTGATCGGTTGCATCGGCTTGGTCAAAACGCCATCGACGGCATCGGCAAGGCGATTGCCATACGACTTGGCCAATTCAACGGATCGCCTTGGAAGGGGGTTTTGATCCGCTCCACACCCCGCCCAAAACAGAGCCACCGCCCCAGGATGGCGCTCTTGAAGTTGAGCCATGGCAAAGCCGGGATAATCGCCGCACCATTCGTAAAACGGCAACACCGTCGCGTGACAGGCATAGCCAAAGACAATTCCCTTCAGTCCGCCCGCAGGATCGTAAACCCCAAGCACTGGCACATCGTGATCCACCGGCCCCACCAATTTGCCCTCATCCCGAAGTTTGGGCACATCGGCTTCCTTGTTATTCCGACGATTGACGGCGAAATCAGCCAAGCCTTTCCCTTGTTTAAGCACCGCCGGGACAAGTTGCTCAACAGCCTTGGCAGCCACCGCCTCGATGCGGTTAGCCAAGATTTGAGTGTATTCGTCGATCAGGGTCGCCTGTTCCTTGGGCAGGAAATACATCGCTCGGAGGGTATTACCCACAACCGGTCCACTATGGGTGTGGGAACAGGCCAGGGTCACCGCCCCAATGGAGATTTTGTGCTTTTGAGCAATGCGGTTTCGAATCCCAAGCGCGGTTTCCCTGTCTATGCCCACCAAATCTAGGGTGATTAAAAGCGAACGGTGGCCGGAACCATCCTCCAAGCAAAGAGCTTTTGCCCACAGGTCATGGACCTTGCCCTCGGCGGGTTTGGTCCGCGACGCATAGCCCGACATCCACATCGGTTTTGTCGGGGTGATGATTTCGGTCGCCAACCCGGCTTTCCAATCCGCTGCCTTCTCGGCAGCCTGTGCCCCGGACACCACAAAAAGAGCAAAAAGGATCGTTTTTATCATCTTCATGTTGACCTCACCCGGTTAGGAACAATGGAATCGTTTTTTGAATCGTCATGGTCACCCCCCAAATCAGGGGAACCCCCACCGCTGCCCAAGCCAACGCCAGCCAAACCCATGGGGCCTTGGCCGGAGCGAAGGTTATCTTGGCCGGAGCGAAGGTTATCTTCGCCGGAGCGAAAGTTATCTTGGAATGCGCTTTGGTTGGGGCAACCACAACAAGGGGTTGGACCAAAGTTTTCACCCAAAGATTGGCCAAAAATCCCAAGAAAAGAACCGTTCCGATGAACCAAATGGCACTGTCGTAGGCCTGAGCGGGCGACGCCAAAGCATGAGGCCCCTTCAAAGCCCATTGATAGAGAAAATTGATCAGAGCGGGACCGGCAATCCCCGCACACGACCAGGCGGTAAGCAACCGGCCATGAATGGCACTCACATATCGGGTACCAAAAACATCGGAGAGGTAGGCCGGAATCGCGGCGAAACAGCCTCCATACATACTCATTATAATCGCTAAACAAACAACAAACAGCGGGACGGATCCCATCTTGCCTGCGACCGGTAACAGGAGATACAGCAATGGTCCAAAGCTTAGGAAAATACCATAGGTAAACCGCCGTCCCAACCGATCCGAGGCGGTGGACCAGGCGAATCTCCCCGCAAGATTGAAAAGGCTAAGAAGGCCGACAAACCCAGCGGCCGTGGCGGCGTTCACCTTGCCCGGAAACATCTCCTGAATCATAGGCGACGCCACATCCAGGATGCCAATCCCCGCCGTCACATTAAGGAACAGAATAATCCAAAGTAGATAAAACACTTTGGTTTTAATGGCTTCCGAAGGATCCAAGAAAGTAGGGTCAGCTTTGGCCTTTTGAAGTTCGTCCGCGTTCGGTTCGGCCACGGTCTCCGGCACCGGGTGGGTTTGGGGCAGCCGAAAACCAAAGGCCCCGCAGGTCATCACCACCAAATAGACAAGGCCCATGACGAGGAAGGATTGGGCAACGCCGGTCGATTCCGGACTGGAAAATAATTTCATCAGGATTTCGGAAAGTGGGGAAGCAATCATGGCTCCGCCGCCAAATCCCATGATAGCAAGCCCCGTTGCCAAACCGCGATGGTCTGGAAACCATTTGATGAGGGTGGAAACCGGTGTAATGTAACCAATCCCCAAACCGCAACCCCCTATGACGCCATAACCCAAATAGAAAAGCCAAATGTTGTGAATCGAAATAGCCAACGCACCAATGAGAAACCCACTCGACCAACAAACCGCAGCGACCAACCCGCTTACCCGGGGTCCGACCCGTTCCACCCACCGCCCCATAACGGCCGCCGAAAGTCCCAGAAAAACAATGCCAAGAGTAAATGCCCAAAAAACCTGCGTCCTTGCCCAATCCTCGTTGGTGGATTCGGTTATGCCAAGGATCCGCGTCATGGGAATGCGAAAAACGCTAAACGCATAGGCTTGACCAATACACAGATGAATCGCCAAAGCCGCAGGCGGAATCAACCAGCGGTTGAACCCGGGGTGTGCCTCAATCGCTTTGGGGGAAAGAGAAAACAGGGCCATCAAGTTACTCCGAATTGGCGGGAAATATTGCTTCAACCTAGGAGTTACACCCCAAATTTCCCGGATTCCTAATCTCGCCAAAGAATCGCTAGAATAACGAAAGCCTCATTGTTCACTCTTTCATTTCTTTCTG
>SIAL01000153.1 GCA_009691815.1 Gemmataceae bacterium
AAAGCCAGAGGGATTAACGAACAGCTTGAACGGGCCTTTTCCATGGTAACCAGCACTCGCGTTCGCGATGCCTTTGATCTTAGCCAAGAAAAAGAAGCGGTCCGAAACGCCTACGGCCGCACCACCTATGGGCAATCGTGCCTCGTGGCGAGAAGACTGGTCGAGGTCGGGGTTCGTTTTGTAAATGTCTATTTCCACCGGAGCATTGGCGGCTGTGATGGCGGGTGGGACACCCACGGTTTCCGTGAAAAACCGATGAATCCCATTCTCAAAAACCACCTTTTGCCCATGACCAACCAAACCTTGCCTACTCTTTTGACAGATCTCAAAGATCGGGGATTGTTGGATACTACGCTGGTCGTTTGGGTAGGCGAGTTTGGCCGATCCCCTAAAATCAACAACCAGCAGGGCCGTGACCATTGGCCCCAATGCTACACCGCGCTTTTGGCGGGAGGTGGCGTCCGCAAGGGCCATGTTCATGGGGCGTCTGATAAAACAGGGGCCTTCCCCGCCCTTGATCCGTGTAAACCCGAAGACCTCTCGGCGACCATGTTTCACCTGCTTGGGATCGATCCCAAAACGGAGGTTCGAGATTCCTTAAACCGGCCCTTGGTGATTAGTCCGGGCCAAGTAATCGAAGGAGTACTTGCCTAAGGATGTCCGGCAGCAACGATCCCCGAGTGGTTTTTACAAAGACAGTTTTCCGATCCTTTTCGGGGCAAAATATTCCTTGGACATTGCGGATCTTTGTTTTCCTTTTGTTGCCCTTTTTTTTGCTTTTTGTGTTAGGGGTGGTCTTGCTTGGTTTTTGTATTTTAGCAACCACTTTGTTGGTTCAAGGCCTTCGTTCAGTTGTTTTTGGGGTCCCCACTGCGAATATCAGGGTGGCAAGGAACCGTGTCTTCACCAGCACCAGTCAGACCTTGTCAGGTTCCGGCCCAACAAGTGGCGAAGTTATAGACATTCTGCCAGAGCCAAAAGAATAAAAGCCTTGCCCCGTTTGGGTACTAGGATCGATTCTCACCACACCCCTAATCCAACTTTCTCACCGCCTTAACTCTCAAAAAAATACGATGCGAGGATGTGGGCAATGCTGTGGCTTTTGTGCGGAAAAAACCACTGGAAAGGTTGGACCACGAAAAGGACAAACCCCCTATTTTTCAGGGACAAAAAAACTGGAATCTAGATTGCCACCTTGTCGCCACCACAGTCCACCCGCTGCATCCGGATTGGCCCATCTCGCAAATTATTTCAATAATCTCGTTTTTTTCTGGAACTAATTTCGGTATTTTCGTTTGAAGCCCGGCAAAGGGCCTTGACATTCACAATGTTTGCCTATAAAGCCACTTTCATCCCGCTCATTGTTTCTTCATGGGCTGTCCCCGTCCTGCAAACTTTGGGTATGGTTTCGTTTGTTGGAGTAGATTTATGTCGATTCCTTCTTGTGAAAGGAGGCTTCGGAGGGGTTTTACCCTCATCGAACTCCTCGTTGTCATTGCTATCATTGCGGTCCTGATCGGTCTGCTGCTTCCAGCTGTTCAAAAAGTGCGCGAAGCGGCCAACCGAATGACCTGCACCAACAGTCTCAAACAAATCGCACTTGCTTTGCACAATCATCACGACTCCAAGGGAGTTTTCCCCCCTGGCGGTATGCAAACCGGCCAAAATGGCACCCCATGTTACACCACCTGGACCATCGAAATTCTCCCCTACCTTGAGTTGGACAACCTATTCAGGCTGTACAACCAATCGGTGTTCAATCATGATTTGGTAAACAAGGTTGTGAACCAGACCAGAGTCAAATCATTCGAGTGTCCCTCGGACACCCTGATTGGCCAAATGGAACGGCCCGCGACCGGCCCCCAAATTTACGAATACATGCATGGCAGTTATAGGGCCGTTTCAGGTCGCTCCGGGGCCATAGGCCGTGCGTTCTGGGACACTTTTGAGGCACAATTCTGGCCACCCAGCTTTGTCATGGACCAATCATGGCGTGGGGCGATCCATGGCACCGCAGCCGCCTACAATGGCATTCCTGCCCAAACAGCGTTGGGCCAAAGGGGTGCCTCCGTGTCACAAATGGGTGGCCCGGAAAAGATGGCTAACATTCTTGACGGGACCTCCAACACCCTTTTTGTTGGGGAATGTACCTTCCTTGATGTTACCCGGCGTGCCACTTTTTGGTCCTACACCTATGCTTCCTACAACCAATCGTCGATTACCACGGAAAGTCGGATCCTGACCAACTCCTACAACAAATGCATAGCCATGCCAGGGCAAGGTGGCGAACACCCCTGCAAAAGGGCTTTTGGAAGCAACCATACCAACGGCACCAACTTCGCTTTTGCGGATGGCTCGGTCCGGTATGTAACCAATTCGATTGATATCTATATGCTTGCGGGTATGTCCACCATTGCCGCCGGCGAAATGGTCTCACCCCCTTAGTTCCGGTTTCCTTAAATAAACCACATTGGGCCAAAGGGGGTTGCAGAATGCGTTTCGTGTCCATTGTCTTGTGGTTTACCACTCTGGCAATTATCGGCTGCGGGGGCGAGAATATCGTCCCTGTGTCCGGCAAGGTAACCGTAGATGGAAAACCACACAAAGGGTTGATTGTTTCTTTTCAACCCTTGAGGACCTCAACCAACATCAATCCCGGAAGGGGATCCGCAGCGGTCACCGACGCAAGCGGAGCTTTTACCCTTGTTTACGATGGGACTTCTCCCGGGGCCATTGTGGGAAAACACAGGATCAAGATTTTTACCCAGATGGGGGCAGAACCTCCTCCAGAGGATACCAAATCGGAATCCGATCCTAAAGCATTCAACTATGCCACCGCCCGGGAAACCATTCCTATAGAGTGGCATGAACGGTCAGAGAAGGAGTTTGAAGTCCCGGCAGGCGGAACCCGGGAAGCCAATTTCACGATAGAGCTTCGGAAGAAAAATAAAGCTTCCTGATTCGGCGGTTTTTCTAAGCGGGGCATGGCAATAACTCCGTGCTTCGCTTCTTAAAATGTGGCCCAATCCCCCTTAAGTGGTTTAAGAATAGGTTCGGTGGGTTCCGATTTACCCACACTTAAGGGCCCAAGACCAATTCCACAATAGCCTTCCGTTTGAGCCCATCAGCCACAACTGCCATGGGACGATGCTAGGTGCCCTATTAATCGTCTCTTTTGGATTAAGGCCTGCCCTATCTTAATCCAAGGGATAACTCATATGAAAAATTAACACACCATCCTATTTCCAATAATGGACTTAAGACAAATATCTAAGGATGTTCATTTGCAAAATCGCCTCCTTGACAGATTTAGGGCAGTCCCAAAATCAGTACCGGGTTCTAGCAGGCAAAAAACGAATTAGGAGAATTGGCTATCGTTGGAAAACTAATGGGTTTGATCATTTGGGTTCCTAAAAAGAATTGATCCGATTTTCTGCCTGTTATGAATCGCCAAGCGCACTTCTCTGTGGAACCATGAAAACGGGCCTTTCGGGATCGCCTTGATCTTGTGCCAATGAAAACCTATAGGTGGTGACACTTTTTGCCAAACAATGGGAACCAAAGTTGCCTTTCCCCAGTAGGCAATCAATTGGGATTAACCTTGCCTCCACTGCTGCAATAATGGCGAATAACGCAAAATTTCCAGCTCCCCATTGGGCTTCAAGGTCTTTGCGATTTTTCGTTTAGTTATTTTTGTTAAAAGTTGGCCTCGGTCCTTTTTTCGGGTTTATTCAAAACTTACGATATTTCATGCCACCGATAGAAAGCCATCAAAACCCTTTGCATGGAAAAAATGGGCATCTGTAAAACTTGGACAAGTCAATCAGCCCTTCCGAGACACTCTCTTTTTTCAGCAACACTCCAATTTAGCAATTCTCCCGGTTAGCACGGTTAAAAACGGGTGTACTTCAGGTCCAATTTTCCCCCAAAGGATCGCTTCTTAGGACAGCCCCCTAGGGAAATTCATTTGACAGGATGAAATCAAAGTAATATCATATTGGTATCGCCAAAACCGCACCTCCTTTCTGGAGTCCAAGGCCATGATTCAGGAATTTGAACGCCGTTCCATGTCGGGGTATCCCATGCTCTTTTTGGGACTATTCCTTTTGTTTATTGTGGCACCTGCATCCTTTTTCTTTGCCGCCATGCAATACCGTATCGGTATCCCTTTTGGCATTATTGCCATCCCGTCGGGAATTCTCACCCTTGTCGGGTTATTCATCGTAAACCCCAACGACTCCAAGCTCCTCACCCTATTTGGGGTGTATGTGGGGACGGTGAGGGAAACCGGGTTTTTCTGGGCGAATCCGTTTTTCATTAAACGGCGTGTTTCGCTTCGTACCCGCATTTTTGAAACCGGGTTTAATACCACAACCAACACCTCAACCAACCCCGGCGGAGGCAGCCAAACCACCAGCAGCAAGGTCCGCCAGCCCGCCAAGGTCAACGATAAAGAAGGGAATCCGATCGAAATCGCTGCGGTGGTTGCGTGGAAGGTGGTCAACACGGTCGAGGCCCTGTTTCAGGTGGATAACTATGAAGAGTTTGTTCAAATCCAAAGCGAATCGGCTTTGAGAAACCTCGCTAGCCTTTACCCCTATGACAGCCACGAAGACCATGTCATGTCGCTTCGTGGCAACACCACCCAGGTGGGCGATATGCTCAAAAAAGAACTCCACGAACGCCTAATCCTTGCCGGGGTCGAAGTCCTAGAAGCCAGGATCAGCTACCTTGCCTACGCCCCGGAAATCGCATCAAGTATGCTTCAACGCCAGCAAGCTTCGGCGATCCTTGCGGCACGGCGCATTATTGTCGAGGGGGCCGTCGGTATGGTCGAAGATGCCCTGACCCGCATCGAAAAAGGGGGCATGGTCACCTTTGACGATGATAAAAAGGCCGCCATGATCAGCAACTTACTCGTGGTTTTGTGCGGGGAACGGGCCGCTCAGCCGGTCATCAATACCGGTTCCATCCACCACTAATCAGGTAGTCCCAACTTGGCCGAGCGCAAATCTTTTTTGATACGGGTTGACCCATCTCTGCTTTTGGAGCTGCAGCGGTGGGCGGATGATGATTTACGCAGCTTAAACGGTCAGATTGAGTTTTTGTTGCGAAAGGCCCTGTCAGGTGCGGGCCGAAAGATAACCCAAAAACAAAACAGTTCACCGACTAATAAGACCGGAGAATCGTCATGACGGGATGGCTTTCAGGATACTTGTTCCTTGCCGTTGTAGGTACATTTCCTTCTAATACCATTTTAGTTGAGCCCCAAAAAACAGCTATTGAGGGGCTATGGCTTGGGATTCTTCGGGCCGGAATTACCGACTTGCGTTTGGGCTTTGAATTCAAATCGACGGAAAAGGGCATCTTAATTGGCAAAATGACCAGCATCGACCAAGGGGGCGTGGCGCTTCCTTGCACCAGCGTGAATTGGAAGGACGAGTCCTTGGCCGTTTCCGTCGCGTTTGGTTCCGCCAAGTATTCCGGGAAACGATCCAAAGGCGGGGATATCGAGGGCGAGTTTGAACAAAATGGCCTCAAATTTCCCTTGAAATTGGTTCGTGTGGACAAATTGCCCACCGTCAAGCGCCCGCAACTTCCCGTCAAACCGTACCCCTATCCCAGCAAAGAAGTCACCTTCAAAAACGAAAAGGCAAACGCCACCTTTTCCGGAACGCTCACCCTTCCCACCGGACATGGCCCCTTCCCAGCAGTGGTGCTTGTTTCGGGTTCGGGTCCCCAAGATCGGGACGAAACCCTTTTTCAACACAAACCCTTTTTGGTCATTGCTGACCATTTTGCCCGTAACGGAATTGCCTGCCTTCGTTACGATGATCGGGGCACCGGTAAATCCACAGGCAATCATTCCCAGGCCACCACCCTCGATTTTGCCACCGATGCCCAATCCGCACTCCAATTCTTAAGGCAACAAGATTCCATCGACCCTAACCGTGTGGGGATATGCGGACACAGCGAAGGGGGATTGATCGGCCCGTTGGTCGCGGTCAACCAACCCGAGGAGGTGGCGTTTCTCATCCTTCTTGCCGGACCTGGTATTTCTGGTGAACGAATCATTATGAAGCAAATGCTCGACTATGGCCAGCAGGTGCCTGGCTATGAAAAGGAACTGGCCAACAAACTAGAGCTGGCAAAACGGATTATTCCCATCGCCAAAACCGCCCTTACCACCACGGACTCCTTGACGGCCATGAAAGCTTGTGTTTTGAAATTCGAAACGGAGTTAGGCAACACCAAGCCCCCGGCCGAAGTTTACAAACCATGGGACCCCATGGTGAAGCAACTTTCCTCCCCCTGGATGCGCTGTTTTCTAGGCCACGATCCCTTACCGGTTCTGAAAAAGGTTCGTTGCCCGGTCTTGGCGCTTAATGGTAGCTTGGACACCCAGGTCATTTGTTCAGAAAACCTACCGGTGATTGCCATGGCTTTTTCGGGATCACGGTCCAACCTCCTTGCTTCCCGGGAATTCCCCAAGGTGAACCACCTTTTTCAACATTGCGAAACGGGGCTTGTCAACGAATATGGCTTGATCGAAGAGACTTTTGCTCCGGAAATCCTCGATCTAATGAGCCATTGGGTATTGGATCCCCAGTCCTTGGCGTTGGCAGGTCCTGCCCCCAAAGGAACCGGTCGCCACCTGTTGAAATCGCTAGGAAACCTGCGCAAAGCGCTTCTTCCGGGGCGACAAAAACCCCGTTAAAAGCGGAAACGGGACCATCTTTTCGATTTTTAGGCCGAAACCTCGTTTTCGACCTAAAAAATACCTTATCAGGGCGTTTGCCCGTTGATCCGATTTCATATTTTTTGGAGATTTCTCTATGCGAGGACTTTTCAAAGCCACGCTGAGCAAGCTGACTGTGGGGGCTCTAATGGCGATGGGTGCTTTGGGGGAAACCTCACTTTACGGCGATGAGGGGATGTGGCTTTACACCAATCCACCCATCGAACGGATCAAAGCCAAATACGGTTTTGAACCCACTCGGGATTGGATGGACCATGTTCAGCGGTCTTCCGTTCGTTTCAATTCGGGCGGATCGGGATCCTTCGTCTCCGCGGATGGCTTGGTGATGACAAACCATCATGTGGCCTCGGACGCTTTGCAAAAAATGGGCACCAAGGAAAAAAACTATTATCGCGATGGGTTTTATGCCAAGACTGGGAGGGATGAGGTCAAGTGCGAGGCGACCGAGTTGAATGTCCTCATGTCGATCGAGGATGTTACCGCCCAAGTCAACGGTGTCGTCAAGGAAGGGATGCCCGCGGGACAAGCGGCCATGGCCAGGCGTGGCATTATCAACAAGCTGGAGGACGACTCATTCAAGAATTCAGGACTTAGATCGAATGTGATCACCCTTTACCAGGGCGGGGTTTACCATCTTTACCGATTCAAAAAGTATACCGATGTGCGGCTAGTGTTCGCCCCCGAACAGCAGATCGCCTTCTATGGCGGCGACCCGGACAATTTTGAGTACCCCAGATACGATCTCGATGTCGCCTTTTTCCGCGTCTATGAGGATGGAAAACCCGCCAAGGTGAAACACTTCCTCAAGTGGTCCAAGGACGGCTGCAAAGAGAACGAATTAACCTTTGTTTCAGGACATCCCGGGCGTACGACACGATTGGTCACCATGGAGGAATTGGCCTATTCCCGCGACATCGGCTTCCCCTTTCTCCTGAAACGACTCTATCGAGCGGAAGTCCTCCTAACGGCTTTCAGTGCCCGAAGCGAAGAAAACGCCCGTCAGGCGAAGGAAACCCTTTTCAGCATTCAAAATAGTCGCAAAGCCCGATTGGGTGGCCAGGCCGGCCTTATGGACCCAGAACTCATTGCTCGCAAAAAAGCCGAGGAACAACGCTTGCGGGATGCCGCCGCCAAAAAACCGGAGTTTGCCGATGCCCTCATTGCCTACGA
>SIAL01000154.1 GCA_009691815.1 Gemmataceae bacterium
CTTTCCGCAAACTGCCCAAGATCAATGCCGGGACCGACTGAAATCGACCTCCTATCGACACGGGTAGACAGCTATCGACACCCTATTGACACCCAAACGACAGCCTTTCGACATCCAAAAATCCTCGTTTTGCCCCCGTCTTCCAACCGCCAAAACCGTAAACGGACGACCACCTATCGACAGGGGTAGACAGCTATAGACATGAGTTGACATGGGTCAACAGGTTGAAAACAGAGATTTTGAATGGCTCTGGCCGACAATTCCACGCCCCCATTCGCCTTGATCCTGCTTACGATTTGTCAAATGGTAAGTGCCAATCTTGGCCCCCTGTAGGAATGGGTTTTGGAGAGAGCCACAACTTCACAGGAGGCCGTTTTCACCTCATAATAAATTCTTAAACCTTTACAAAATCGGATGTTATGGCTTAAGGTAATGCCCTTTTTTCTTAAGGCGCTTTTTGCCTTAAAGCTATTTTTTCATTTCGGCTCAAAAACCTGTCTGCCAAATGGGCCCCTTAAAACCCAATTGGCGCAGGTGGGCCCACTCTGCCGGTTGGGGCCAAAGAAGGGGATGCCGGATCTCCTCCAGCCGGGCTAGAATGGGGTGTTTGTCATGAAAACGGGCCATTTCCATAGGTTCGGTAGGAAGCCCCTTTTCCCAACCCAAAACCATTTCATCACATGCGGGCCAAAGATTTTGAAGCGTTTCCCAAACGGGCTCCAGCAGGGTTGCTCCGCGGGGGTCGAGCCAGCCCCTTAGGACCCACCGAACCGTCGGTGCTAGGGGGTTGGTTTGTCCCGAGGTTTTTGCTCCCAACTTCCGCAAGTTGGCCGCTTCTCGGGTGATCCAAGCTTGGGAGTCCGCCCTCATGCGGGCCAAATGTTGCAAATGGATTTCCACTCGGGAAACAAGCTGTAGCCCTTTGCCGGAAAAAACGGGGTCCATCGAACCCACAAGGATCCCCTCGGGAACCGGCCCCCCCAAAAGGCCCAACTCATCGCCTTTGAAGGAAGATGCCAACAACCGAATTCTGGAACCGGCGTGCTCTTTTAACAAATCCAGAAAGGAGGCAAATCCCTCCGCCGAATAGGGGGTTTCGACAGGATGAAACAGGGAAATTTCGTCGCTGTCAACCAAAGTCCAAAGAAACCAAACTTGACTTTTTGTCCTATTCAGGAATGTTTTTGTTCTTGCAAGCCAAAGGTCAAACCCCTCGCTCTTAATTCTGGGATCAGGCACTTCCAACACAACGATCTTTGCTTTGACTTCCGGCAAGCCGTGCCGGACCAGATCCCATCGTATGAGATAGGGCCTTTGGGGATCGCCCTCAATGGCGAACAAACCCGCGTCAATGGCATCGCCAAAAGCCCCAAATAGGGAGGGTTTCAAAGGATCAGGATCGAGAGATTCCCCAAAATAGGAGGCCAACTCCGCCTGTTCGAGTTGGATCAGCAGGTGGCGTACCTCAATCGCCAAGGTGGCAAGGTTAAACGGAGCAGATGGGAGAGACTGGGTGTTTAAAAGTTCTTCAAGGGCTTGGGAAAGGTCCTGAATTGCCTTCGGACGCAGTTTGGGGACATGTTTTTTGAGAAAACCGGCCAGAAACAGGCCATTGAGCGGTTCCAATCCCCGTTTGGTTTGAATCCAAAGCCCTTCCATGGTTTTGCCTACTGGCAACCTATTGAGGCCGCCACTCCCAAGCCGACTTGATTCAAACCTTGGGAATATCTTATGGAACAACAGGTTCCGAAGGACTGTTTGAGATGGCTATTTTAGCGGTGTGAACGGCTGTTTTGGGGCAAGGAGGCGCACCCTTTGAACGAGTATGGCCTCCTGTCTTTGGTTGTCCCGGCTCACAATGAAGAGGCCGTCATCGTCCAAGCCGTAATCGAGGCCAGAGACGCCCTGCAACAGCTTGGTATTCGCGGTGAGATTCTGGTGGTGGACGACGGCTCGCACGATCAAACCGCCGCCCTTGTCCAAAGTCTTTGTCCGGAGATTCCCAACCTCATTTTGTTGCGTCATGATACCAATCGTGGCTATGGAGCGGCTCTTCGAACCGGATTTGAAGCCGCCAAGGGGGATTTGGTCGCCTTCACGGATGCGGATTGCCAGTTTCACCTTTTGGACCTTGAACGATTGCTACCCCTGACCCGGGAAAACGATATGGTCACGGGCTGGCGGGAAGACCGCAAGGATGCGCCCCTTCGACTCTTTTTATCCAAGGGATTCAACTTCCTTGTGGATGCCCTTCTTGGGATCAGAGTTCGGGATGTGGACTGTGCCCTAAAAGTATTTCGAAAAGAGAGCCTAGGCAAAATCCTGCCCGAAAGTCGTGGCTTTTTTGCCAATACCGAAATGCTGGTTCGGGCCAGGCAAGAAGGGCAAAGCGTCGCCGAAGTGGCTGTTCGACATCGCCCAAGGGCCGCGGGGGTAAGCAAGGTCAGCCTGATGGCGATTCCGAAAGTGCTTTCCTCCTTGTTACCGTTCTGGTGGACAACGGTGCTTCACAACCATCAGGCAAAGCCGGATCAAACACCACTCCGGGGAGGTTTTTGGGCGTTACCCCTCCTGCTGCTGTTGGGGCTTTTGGTTTTTGGGCTGGGGTCAAATGCCCCATTGATGGAACCTACCGAGGCTCGAAATGCCGAAGTGGCCCGAGAGATGCTTGCCCAAGGAAGTTATCTGGTTCCCATACTTTCTGGGGAAGCCTATCTAGACAAGCCTCCGCTTTTGTACTGGAGCCTCATGGGGCTATTCGGTTCCCTAGGCGAGACAGACCGCATCGCCCGGATTTTGCCCATGTTATGGTGTACCGCAAGCATGGGCCTTGTCTGGTGGTGGCTTTTGCGTGAAGTGGGCCAAAGGGCGGCCTTGCTGGGCGGATTATCGCTGCTCTTTTTGCTTCCTTTTGTACACTATGGGCGACTCCTGACCATGGATGGCCTCATGGGAATGTGGCTTTTGGCCGCATGGGTTGCCACCTTTGCCGCGGTGAGGGGAAAGGGCTTTTCCTGGACGGGCTGGTGGATGGCGGGCCTTTCCCTTGGGTTGGCCGGGTTGACCAAAGGCCCCGTGGCCTTTGTACTTTTTGGACTGATGGCAGGACCGTTGATTCTGTGGGACCAGCGCTTGCGAAAGCCCGGTATTTTAGGTTGGAGCACTATGGCGGTGGTGGCGGTGGCCCCCCTATCGATTTGGGCGATTTTCGTAGAGCGGATCCATTCCGGGTTTGTGGTCGATTTTTTACTGACCCACCATTTGGTCCGTTTTGCGGACCCGATCGACCATACCCAACCATTCTGGTTTTACCTCCCGTATTTGACCCTTTTGTCGTTCCCTTGGTGCCTAGGATGGCTGGGGGCGTTGGGGCTCTATGCTCGGTCCCCAAAAACGCTTCGGTCTGAACTCCCCGCCGTGACCGGGGTTGCCATGGTCGGCCTTTTCAGCGGATTACTTTTTTTCTCGTTGGCGGGGTGCAAGCGACCCAGCTACCTCGTGCCATTAATGCCCTATTTGGCCATGGTTTCCGGGGTGTTGCTGGATCGCTTCAAAAGCCGAAATCCATCGCTTTATCTGGGTCGCCTAGGTACATGGAAAATGGGCGCCCCGGAGCTTGGGGCCATGGCTTGGCTTTTGGGTCTGGCATTTGCCACCATTGGGACTTATCGAGGTTGGATTCCTCCCTCAACCGCGGTGTATTGGAGCTTGGTTTGTGTGGCCGGATTGGCTTGGATTGGCTGGGGAAACCGCCTCCATGTCCAATCCTTAATGATTAACCTTGGTGCTTGGGCGGTGGTTGTGGTTTGGGGAGCCGGGTGGATCCTGCCCGGGTACAATATGGAGTTTTCCATCCGTGGATCGCTAGAGGGCATAGCCTTAGACTCGCTTCATGCACCCCAAACGGGGCAGCCCAATTCGGCTTTAGTTCTTTGCTATCCCCAACGGTATTACTCCACGGGATTTTACACGCCTGAAGCAAAGGTTGAGGTGTACGGCCATGGAGACCGCTCTCAGCTGTTGGCTAGGATGTTGGCGGAACCCAAAGCGGTTGTTTTGGTGAAATCCGTCCGAGCATGGGAAGAGTTGGCAAGCGCAGTCCCCCCCGGTTGGAACTGGCAATATTCGGAAAAACCGGGCCAATTTCGGGCAGCCAGGCTGGTCCGGCACCCCTAAGCAAAGGATGTGGCCTACCTACGAAAACAACGAAAAAGGGGCCATAAAGGCCCCAAAGAGTGGAAACAGCCCCAGAATTACTTCTTGGCAGCGTCCTTTTCCTCGGTTTTGGCGACTTTCTTGGTTTTCTTGCCAATCTTTAGCACACGAACCTTGGGTATGCCAAAGGGGCTTTGATCGGGCGTCCACTTGTCTTCCGACTTAAGGAGTTCAACTCGTTCCGTTCGGGTCAGAACATTTCTGGTGCGGGTTAAGGAGTTCTTCCTTCGGAGACTTTTATCCATCGACATGATCAGGACCTCATTTGCGTTCCAAACCGATAATATACTCCATGGAACGGCATTTGGCCAAGAGACACTTGTTCGGATAGGGTTTATGAATCCCACGCCCACCCCTAAGCCCATCCCTATGGAGCTAGAAAGCACATCCCCTTATGGGGTTTCATGGGACAAAAAGCGGACCGTTAAAATGGTCGCAACTTCTTGGCTGTCAAAATATTGGGTCATTTGGCTTGTCATCGCTTTTATCGTTTTTGAGACCACCTCCCAACCTGCCCTTGCCGCAATGTTTGCCTGTGTCAAAGTCGGCTGGGATGATTTCTCCCTTGCCCGATGGCTTTTTCGTATTGATCCCCATCGCCGTGGGGCCGTCCTTCGGTCCGCGGTGTTTGTGGCATGGGGTTTTGGCAAAATCGCCCTGACGGCGACTTTGGTCATGGCGGCAACCATCGTGGTCATCGACATGTTGCGTTGGGCAGGACAGCCTTGGCTTCAACTCATTAGGGCACTTTGGGGGGCACTGGTGGCCCTCGGTATTGGCTTAACCATATCCGGATTGGTTACCCTGTACGCCGTCCTTTGGGCATGGCTTTTGGGCCAAAAACTATATGTGGGCAAAGCGGTTAGTCTGGCAAGGGAGGGGAATTATTGGCCGCCTGTTGAAACCGAGGCCCGTTGGAGCCTGTTCGAACGAGGGGGTAATCGGGTATCTTGGCTGCTAGCCCTGACTTGGCTGTTGACCCTTGGTTTCGGAGGGGTGTACCTTCAAACGAAATTTGTCCAGCAGTTCCCCAACCGCATTTTGGTTCGACAAAAGGCTTCCCCTTGGATTTTGGCTTTGGCGGGGGGGACCATCCTTGGATATTTCTATCTAGGGAGAAAAGTCATCGCCACCCGCCCCGAAGAGTGTTGGGCCCTTCCCGACTGGGTCAATTCCCTCCATCCCTTGGACGGCGATCCGGATCGGATGGATGACAACTCTTTGGAGGTCGATACCTACCCAGAGGGAAACCAATTGTCTCCCAAAGCGAAGGCCTATCCTCCTTCCCTTTCCTGACCGTAGGTCCTTTTTTCAAGCGGAGCAAGGTTCTTGCATTTTCTTCATGGATACCTTTTGATCGGCGCGGTGATGGCGGGGATGCCCGTAATCCTCCATCTGCTCATGAAGCAAAAACCCAAAATCCAATCGTTTCCCGCCCTTAGATTTCTCCAAAAGCGACTGCAAAACTCCCGGCGAAGGCTGCAAATCCAGAACTGGCTCCTGCTGTTTTTGCGCATCTTTTTGATTTTGCTGCTCTGCCTGGCCCTTGCTTGGCCCCAACTAACCAACCTTGGCGAAGGCTGGGGAATCAGCCGTGAAGTGGCCGCCCTTTTTGTCGTTGATACCAGTGCCAGTATGCAGGTTCGGGTTGGCGAGAAGAATCGGATCGATGCGGCCAAAACGGTGATCGAGCAGGTTCGGGCCAGGTTTGGTTCGGAAAGCAAGTTGGCCTTGGTGGATACCGATGAAGGGGGCGAGACGGTCTGGTTGTCCGCTCCCATATTTGAACAAAAGTTATCTACCTTGGGTGGCAAACCGGGTGGGGGGCCGCTTGGCCCGGCCATCGCCCGAAGTTTGGAACTCTTTCGCAAAGAAGGACAGATTGCCGGCCTTGGCAAGGCAATTTATATTTTAACGGACCGGGCCGAACGATCATGGGAAGGTTTGGAAGCATCGATTCCCAAGGATGCGATTCCCCCCGGGGTCCAAGTCCATTTGATCGATGTTGGCCCGGATAAAACCATCGACGCCGCCATCGACAGAGTGGAAATCGAACCCACAACCGTTTCGCCTGGCAGTAGGATTAGCGTTCGAGTGGAGGTCCATGCCACGGGTGAGGCCTTCAAGGGACAGCTTTCCTGCCAACTGGAAAATGATCCCGAGCCTAGGGTAAAACCAGAAATCAAAAGCATTGAAATCCCGGCCAATGAAAGCAAGGTGATCGTTTTCGACAGAACTGTGCCGGTGCGCCCTGGAGGAGCCTCGGGAGAGTTTCTTGGACAGATAAAAGTATTGCTTTCTCCTGATGATAATTGGCCCTCCAATAACCAAGGGCAAGCGACTTTTTTGGTCCGGGAACGCCGTCAGGTGCTTACGCTTGCCGACCGGCCAGAGGACGCTCGCATTTGGAAAGCCGCCCTTGAGGCGATGGGAACCTATAGCTGTGATGTCAAGTCCCTAGCCGATCCGGCCAACTGGTCAGTGGATGCCCTTTTGCCCTATCAGGTCATTTGCCTCATGGAACCCCCGAACCCTTCTGCGGCGGTGTGGGTCGGCCTTTTAGAGGCGGCCAAATCGGGAAAGGGGATTGTGGTGGTTCCCCCCGGGGACAATTATTCCAAGCCGGCCTGGGAGAGCGCCCCTGCCAAAGGGCTTCTTCCGGCCACCTTGGGATCACTCATCACCGTGGAGGTCAACAAGCCCGGCATCCCCTGGGCCGAGTTTCGTGGCGACAGCCCCCTAACATCGGCTTTCCGAACCTGGTCAAGGTCGGTCGATCCCGACTTTAGTCGCCCCGAACTCAAACCCTTTGCCAACCGATTTTGGAAAACCGCCACCCTTGAACCCGGGGCTTCGGTGGTGGCCCGGTTTCTTGATGGCCAAGACCCACAGGCTCCGGCGCTTTTGGAACGAACCGTCGGCAAGGGGCGAGTCGTTTTGTTTTCTACGCCAATGTCAGGCAAGAGGTTTGACGGCAAACGGCCTTGGCACAACTATTGGCAGGATTCTTCCTTTGGGTTGATTTTGGCGGATCGGGTATGCGCCTATCTAGGGGGCGATGCCACGGCGGCAATCACCTCGTTTTACGCGGGACAAATCCCCTACATAAACCTTCCCAATCCCCTTCCCAAGCTCCCATTAACCCTAGCCGGGCCCGGCTTGAAAGGGGCGGAAGCCAACCTATCTGTTCCCGAGGGAGCCACGCAAATCCCCTGTGCCCAAGTCCGCGATCCGGGAAATTATCGAGTCCTTGACAAGAATCAAAACCCGATCGCCGGGTTCAGTGTCTCGATGCGACCTCAAGAATTTCAGCTTGCCAAGGTCGATCCAGAGGTGATCAAGCGCACCCTTCCCCAATCCGAATTGACTAACGGCCTAAAACCTGTCGATCCGGATTTGCTGTTGCCACCCGGCGAAGGGGGCACGCTTGACCTGCTGCCTTGGTTGATGATGCTGGTCCTAGTATTGCTTTTGTGTGAAGGCTTGGTTGCCAACCGTTTCCACAAAAAGGTCGATCCCAATCATGAAGGCGCAGGCGTTGGCCCAGCCCCTGAGTCCCAAACAACCTGACCCACAAGGACAGATAACGGATGGAGTTTCTTGTTGATCCCTACTGGCCCTGGAAACAGCCCGGAAGTTTGGCGTTTGCCTTTGCCATTGCCGGGCTTTTCACCGTTATCATTGTCACCCTAT
>SIAL01000155.1 GCA_009691815.1 Gemmataceae bacterium
TGCTTGCCCCTATGGCGCTACCGGTGTTGGGTGGGTTGTTGATTTCCGATGAGGTGGTTGATCTGTTTTTGCCGGTTCGTTTTTATTGGGTCCGCCGGGCAAGGTGGTTAAAGCTGCATCCCGAAAAGACCATAGCCGCCTAATCCGTCGATGGCAATGGCCCAAGATGACCCTTATTTGGTTGGTGAATCGGTTTTTGGCGAGAGGCGGGCGGAGTTGGAGGACCTCACCCTCAGGTGCCGCTAAACCTCAAGGCACCTAACCCGAACAGGTTTACCATTTATCACTTGGATGCCCCTTCCCCGGTGGCGCGATCCAGCCCGGCCTTGCGACGGAAGGCCTCCGCTTGGGCCTGATAATAGCGGTCCCGGGCCATGGCCTGTTCCTTTTGGGCGGAAACCAAGGTCAAAAAGGGCACTTTGCCCGTGATGTAGGATTCTTGGGCTTCCCGGGCGTTGGCTAGGGTCGCTTTCAAGGTCGTTTTCTGAAACAACTCTAGAATCTGGCCACTTTCCCGGACCTGTTCCAATGATTCCTGAACCTGAAAATGGATCTGATCCACCAATTGGTTGTATTCCGCTTTGTGCTGGGCCAACTTCGATTGGGCCTCCCTCAGGGCGGCATATCGTCTCGCCAGCCGGGCGGGCAGGTTCATGCGAAACCCCAATTGAAACTGCATCTGCTTGTCCATCCCCTGCCAAAAACTGTCATAAGAAGCCATGGCTTCATAGTCCGGGGAAAACTCCCTTTTTGCCAATAGAACCGCCGACTCGTCGGCGCGAACGATCTCCGCCAAGCTGAGAAGGTCAGGACGATTGGCCCGTGCCTGTTGGCGCAATTCCTCCCCATTTCGGTTTTCCGGTAGCAAGGAGATTTCTTTGACCGAGGGGGGGAGCGCCAAATCCGGTTCCAAGTGTAATAGGGTATTGATGCGGGCCTTGGCAACATTCTGCATGCGCGAAAGGGTGATCGATTTTTCTTTTTGCAAACCCAATTCCACATCCGCTTGGAGAATATCTTGCTGGGGGGTTTGTCCATTGCGGTAGCGCGTCTCGGCGTTTTGGCGAAATTCCACCAAAATCTTTCGAGTATCCTCGCTAACCTCCATTGCCCTCTGCACCAAATAAAGGTCGTAAAAGGCATTGGATGCGTTTTCCACCAATTGCAATCGTAAACCGCCCAGGTCGTTTTCTGACGCTTTTGCTTGGGCATTTGCCATCTCGCCCCGAAGTTGGCGCTTGCCCCGTGAGGGAACCTTTTGCGATAATTCCAACCGCATGGCAAAATCGACCTGATTGGATCCAATGGTTCCCGGAGCGAACCACCCGCCAATGCTTGGATCCTCAAGCGATATGGCTTGAGAGTATTTGGATTGGGCCGCTTCAAGGGCCTTCGAAATGGCCACCAAGGATTGGTTTCGTTTTAACGCCTCGGAAACCACATCCGTTGCCTGAAGGCTCCCAAGGCCTGCAAACGCCGGGGTCGTGCCGGGTAGGTCCCCATGGGTTTCCAAAGGCATTTCCTTTGAAAGCAGGGATTCAGTGATCAAGGCCTCTGTGACCAAGGGCTTGGGGGATTCTTCAGGTTCAACACTAAGATTGATCGGCAAAGAAGCGACCGAGGTGGGATTTTGTTTTGGAAGGGGAACCGAAACACATCCGGCCAATCCCCCAAGGCTGGAAATCCAAAGACCCAAAAGGAGTGGCTTGCCGCTTTTCATTTTGTTTTCCCGATAGCGTCCCCAACACAAAGGCTGGAGGAAACATTCCGTAATCATGGGATCGACGGTAAAGATGGGGAAACTTTACGGATAAAGCCGATTTTTAGGATTATTAGGATTGCATTGTTTTGACGGAACAAACCCGGAGAACCAGATACCCGATTTCGACCCCGAAAAGGAAAATCCGAAACCAGTGATTTCAGAAAAACCGAATCACAAGCCCTGTGGTATTGTCCGGGGAACCTTGCTTGATGGCCAGCTGGGTCAAATCTCTGGCAACCGTTTGGGGATCGACACCTATCGACAGTCTGTCGACAACCTGATTGGGGCGAATGTACTCCATTAAACCATCACTTCCAAGCAAAATGACATCCCCGGCCACGGGCTTGAATTCGCGAACATCGGAATAGAGTTGTTGGGGGCTGGTAAGGTCGGGAGAACCTAGGTAACGAACCAAACGATGCTTCAAGGGGGAAACGGCCGCTTCTTTGGCGGTCATTGCCTTTTGGCGGACCATTTCCGCTGCCATACTGTGCGTTTGGGACAAAACCTGAACCTTTCTCTTGCGAAAAAGCCACGCTTCACTGTCCCCTAGGTTTGCGATCCACCATTTATTGTCGATCCTAGCCAAAAGAACGATGGTTGTCCCCATCTTGTGATATCCGCCACCCCCCTCACCCAAGATCGCACTGTTGGTATCGACCAACCCCTGCGCTAGGATTCCTTGGCCAGAAGGTGGGCTGGGGACGATCTTTAGTACTGTTTGATGGAGAGTTTGGATGGCCAAAATGCTCGCCTTTTCCCCCGATTCATGGCCTCCCATGCCATCGGCAACGGCAAAAAATGACACCGTCGGATCAATAAGAAATTGGTCCTCGTTGTTTGGCCGAAGGCCCTGCTGGGAATCAGCACCGGCCAGGTAGCGGAGAGGTGCCACGCAAAGGTCCAATACGAAATGGGATGGTTCTAACCTTTGGGATAGCCTAGGGGTCGAGGACGGGTTGGCCCTGAAAAGGTCCATTTGGGGTTCTTTTGATGGGAAAAAAAATCGTCTCAAACGATCCTACCGGCTCGGGTGTTGACAGATTGGTGGAGAAACCCTGTTCGCCAGCAAAAAATCGGTTGAATTAGGACTCTTTACACAGCAAGATAGATGAGGATGGAAAATTCTTTCTCAATTGCGGGCCATTAAGGTCGGCAACCAAGAGGGCAGGCCCATGTCTGCAAGCGTTCCGGGTGTTTGGGGTATTGACCTTGGTCAGGCGGGCTTGAAGGCCCTTCGCCTCCAACGAGAAGGCGACACCGTTGTTGCCACGGCTTTCGATTTGGTAGAGCATGCCAAGCTCCTCAACCAGCCCGATGCGGACCGAGAGGCCCTTATCCGTGAGGCGTTGGAAAAGTTTCTCTCTCGAAATTCGCTCAAAGGGGACTTGGTTTGCATTTCCGTCCCCGGCCAATCGGGCCTTTTCCGAACTGTGAAACTTCCTCCGGTGGCCGAAAACAAGATTCCTGACATCGTCAAATTTGAAGCCAAGCAACAAATTCCGTTTTCCCTAAACGAGGTCGTTTGGGACTACCAAAAGATCGGCACCGGAATGGTGATCGACGGGATGGCGATCGACACCGAAATCGGCCTTTTTGCCATGAAACGGGACATCATTTTCCGTGAGTTGGGCTATTTCAAAGATGTTGGGGTCGAGGTCCATCAGGTTCAAATGAACTCGATGGCCCTTTGCAACTTCTCCGTTTTCGATCAGCTTGGAATGTTACCCCCCAAAGCCGGGGAAGAAGGTGGCCTCCCCTCCGGGAAATGTGTGGCCGTGTTGGAAATCGGCTCGGACCTTACCAATTTGGTTATTAGTGATGGCAACAAGATCATCCTCCAACGCACCATCAATGTGGCAGGCAACAACTTTACCAAGGCTTTGACCAAAGACCTGAAACTGACCTTTGCCAAGGCGGAACACCTCAAACGAAACGCCACCAAGGCCCTCCCCAAGGAGGGGCCTGACCTCAAGGCAATCCTCACCTCCCTAAGGCCCGTGTTCAACGATCTGCAAAACGAAGTCCAACGATCGTTGACCTATTTCCAAAACGCCCACCGTAATGCCGAGGTCACCCGCATCATTGGCCTTGGCAACGCCTTTCAACTTCCGGGCTTGCAGCGCTTCCTTCAGGAAAAACTCCAAATCGAAATCCAAATACCCAAAACCTTCCCCAAGCTGGGTGGGACCGTTGTTGCCGATGCCGTCTTCAAGGATAACATCCTGACATTCGCGGTGGCGTATGGGTTGGCAATTCAGGGCCTCAAGTTGGCCAAAATCCAAACGAACTTATTGCCCCCCGAAATCCGCATCGAAAGACTCATTCGGGCAAAGAAACCTTGGGTGGCCCTCACGGCGGCCAGCTTGCTGCTGGGCATTTCCACCTGTGGATTCAACTCCTACATGCAGGCCAAACCCTACATGGCCGAGGATGTCATTAAACAGGTCAAAGACTCCAAATCGGTCAAGGATTTGGTGGATGGCGGAAAGCGAAACTTTGATTCCCTGTTGGAAAAAACGGGGCTGGAAAAGGTCGCGGTCGAAACCATTGTCGCCGGTCAACAAGAACGGGCCAATTGGTTGGAAATGATGGCGTTCCTCCAAGATGCCATTCCCCGTCCCGACGGCTCGAACATTTATGCCGACAAGGCAAAACCCTACTTTATGGGAGATATGGACCCCAACAGTAAAAAATATGTGGGCATTCCCGACGAATTTCGCAAGCGCCGAACCTTAACCGGGAAACGGGCCTATGAGCTCTATGCCTCAAAGCTTTCGGCGGGTGTCGAACAGGGCGAGATTGACTCTACCGCATCCTCGGGTATTGACGATATGGTCCAAGTCAGTGTGACCTCGGTTGATTGTCGGTTTTTTGACAATCTCAACACCGGTTTTTGGACCTCCGCCAAAAAGAAGATCGTTGACTCCAACCTCGGTAAAACGGTGGTCCGTCCCAGCAACTGTTGGACGACAGCCCCGGATGGCAAAGGTTGGGTCGTTGAACTTAGGGGCTACACCTTCCACTGGAACAGTTCCAAATTTTTGACGGAAGCCGTGCTTGAAAACATGGTTTCGGTGGGAATGCGAAAGGCGGCGGCTCAAGCTCAGGCTCTTAATCCGTCCGCGGGTGGTGAGGCCCCTTCGGGTGAGGTTTCGGCAAGCACCGGGCCACCGGACATGGGCCCTGTGATCAACCGGATTAGCCACCTCACGCTTTTCCGCTATTATCGCAGTCCCAACATGAACCGAAATGGTTTTTACATGTTGGACAATTCCCTTTTGGCCGATTTAGCCAAGGGTGGTGGTGGCGGAGGTGCCGGTAAAGGTGGCATGGGAATGGGCGGAATGCTCTCGCCCGGCGGAAGTGAAGGGGCTCCGGCTCTTGGCGGAGGCGCCGCTGCCGGATCTGAACGATCAAGTTGGGTCAGCCTTTTGGGTGCCCGTGGAGCTGCTGGCGGCATGGGTGCTGGTAAAAGTGATGGTGGCCCCGGCATGGCGGGCCCGGGCGGCATGGGTCGAGGCGGAATGATGTCGCCCGGCGGAGACGGAGAATCCGGTGCCCCTGCGGCAAGTCCCCCAACCGGGGAACCCGGTGCAGGTGCCGAGGAAGAGGGCTCAGGCGATGGGGGTGATTCCACCGGTGAGATCATTCAACGGGGTGCCCGCAAACGAACAGAATTTGTAATCTTTTTTGTGTGGAAGGAACCTACCCCATCCGATGCGCTTCGTGGCAGCATGTCGGCGGCGGTTGGCGAAGGGGCCGCCCCAGTCGGGGAAGCACCAGCCGAGGGCGGGTTGGAGGGTGCCACCGGGGTGAGCCTATTTAGCAAAAAAGGGAGCCCCGCGGAACCTAGAACGGTGGAAAAGGCGAAAGCCCGCAAAGAGCGCCTGGTCGGCCTGCCCACAGGATCCCCACCTGCTCCGGAAATCAAAGTATTGGCGGCCCCCAAGCCCAAGCCCCCCGATAGCGAAAACCCAATGGGTCAAGCGGATCCCGGGGTAAATCCCGGGGTAAGTCCCGTGGACACTACCGCCCCCAAGCCGCCTGTTCCCGCAGTGGCGCCAAAGCCGACCCCACCGGGAACGGCCCCATCCACCCCGGGAACCGTACCACCGGTTGGCCCCAAGCCACCTGAAGCTGGAAAATCCAACGATTCCAAACAACCTGGTAACCCCAACAACAAGTAATCGGAGGCGATCATGGCTATTAAGTTTGATAAAGAAGCCCTCCTCAAGCACTATTTTTGGGTGGTTTCCTCGGTATTTTTACTCCTCGTTTTGGGCCTTGCCGTCCTTGAGTTCTTGAATGAACCGGGGGTAAAGGAAAAGGCCGAATACGATGGTGCCCTCAAGTCGGTTCAATCCTTGACTTCGGGATTCAAAAATGCCGATTTCCTTCCTAAATGGGAGGAGCGGCTAAAAGAGTACGAAAAGGACAAAAACGGCGCGTGGGAAAAGGCGTGGGCCCCCCAGAGCACCATCTACGACTGGCCGGATGCCCTTCGCGAACGGGAGTCGTTTCTCAAGGCTGGCCAGCCGGTGTTCCCCACCTATCCCAACTACAACCTCTATGATGCCGCGGTTCCCAATATCATCTACCCGTCGATGGTATTTAATGACGACGAACGACGCACCTTCAAGGACGCTTGGTATGCCGAGGGATTTGATCGGGCTTGGGTGTTCATGTCCAGTGCCTGGAAAAACCCCGACATCATCTCTTATTCGAAAAAAGCAGCCGAAGCCAAGGTGGATGAAACTGCCCCTAAAGGGGACGAAAAGGGCACATTTATCACTTATGCCCGTTTCAAGCAGGATGGTGAGGGAGATGTGCTCCAAGCGAACCTGCCCTTTAAGTTAGCGGTTTCTTCGGCCCCCACGGCGGGCGCGGGCGGGGCGGATGCCAAGGGTGGCGGCGCCATGATTCCCGGAGGAATGGGTGGTAGTTCACCCGGGCCCGGTGGCGACAAAGGCAGCGGCGGCATGGCCATGCCCGGCGGCGGTAGCCTTGGCGGTGCAACGGCGGCCCCGGTCTCGGACCCGGCCGCCTTGGCAAAAGCCTCCTTTTTGGCGACCATGAGGCAGTTTACCGCTTGGCAAGTCACCCCCACCAAAGAAGAAATCTGGCTCCTCCAAGAGGAGTATTGGATCCGTCGCGAAATGATTACCCTCCTTCGGGAATCGGTTGCCAGCATTGCGACCTTTCACAAATCCGACAGCCAAGAGGTGGCTCCCGCGGGTGCCGATGGCCGCATCAAATTGACCAACGCTTTCTGGGAACTGGACCTAGTTCTTGAAAATGGTGGGCGCCAAATCAGCAAGCGCAGCCGGATCAAGAACATCCACCTTCAACAGCGACCCCAACCCTTGGCCGATCCCCGAACCGGGATTCAGGTGGAGTTCGTTTTTTATCAAAATGGATTTCGCCGAACCGCCCAAGTAAAACTGGACGGCGAGGTGATTCCCTACGGCAAGAGCGCGCCTTTTGCCAAGGATTTTGATGCCGGAAACATAGACTTCAAAAAACCCTTTGACTTGGTCCAGGTGTTTACACCGGGAACCAGCCCGATCCGCCTGGTGGAGGGATTGGAGCTCCCGTTCAATTCGCACCGGACCATGACCTCGAAATTGCTTGCTCGAAAAACGCTGAAAAAAGAGGGGGCCATCAAAGGCGCCGAAGCCGGCGGCGCCCCGGGCGGAATGGCCATGGGCGGCGATACCGCCGGGGGATCGGGTGGCCCAGGCGCCATGATGGGGGGCATGGGCAAAGATGGCCCAGGAGGCGGCAAAACCGGCGATTTGACCCCTTACAACAAGTTGGACCGATCTCGGTACATTATTTCCACCGACACCTGTCGCCATTTGCCTTTTGCCATGAAACTAACCCTTGATCAATCGACCTTGCCTACTGTGATTACGGCCTTGAGCAACTCCAAGTTGAGGGTTCAGGTCACCCAAGTCCAATACCAATACATCCCCTTTGGAGCCAGCCAATCCATTGGCGGTGGGCCCGGAATGCCCGGTGGCGGTGGGATGGCTATGCCCGGTATGCCCGGAATGCCCGGTGGCGGTGGGATGGCTATGCCCGGTATGCCCGGAATGCCCGGTGGCATGAGGGGTGGGGCTATGCCCGG